>NZ_CP062253.1:600000-827500 GCF_014863585.1 Pseudomonas gozinkensis
CAAATGTCCCTCTGAGATAACACCCTTGAGCATTCAACCCGGTACTTATTCCCCCGACCTCGCCGTGCCCGCCGATAAGCGTGTATTCGGCGGTCGCGATCTGTTTTCCCTGTGGTTTTCCCTCGGCATCGGCCTGATGGTTTTGCAGACCGGTGCGCTGCTGGCCCCGGGGCTGGGCCTGTCGGGATCGCTGCTGGCGATCTTCCTCGGCACCCTGGTCGGCGTCCTGTTGCTGGCTGCCGTTGGCGTGATCGGCAGCGACACCGGCCTGTCGTCGATGGCTGCGCTGAAACTCAGCCTCGGCAGCAAAGGCGCGAGCCTGCCGGCGCTGCTCAACCTGCTGCAATTGATCGGTTGGGGCTCGTTCGAAATCATCGTCATGCGTGACGCCGCCAGCCTGCTCGGCACCCGTGCGTTCAGCGAAGGTTCGCTGTGGGCCAGTCCGATGTTGTGGACGCTGTGCTTCGGCGCATTGGCGACATTACTCGCGGTCAGCGGTCCGTTGACGTTTGTGCGCAAGATCCTGCGCAAATGGGGCATCTGGCTGATTCTGGCCGCGTGCATCTGGCTGACCTGGAATCTGTTCGCCAAGGCTGACCTCGCCGCCTTGTGGGCGCAGGCCGGGGATGGGTCGATGCCGCTCGCTGTGGGTTTCGACATCGCCATTGCGATGCCGCTGTCGTGGCTGCCGCTGATCGCCGACTACTCGCGTTTCGGCAAGAAGGCGAAGAACGTGTTTGGCGGCACGGCGATCGGTTTCTTCATCGGCAACTTCTGGCTGATGAGTCTGGGCGTGGCCTACACACTGGCGTTCGCGCCGAGCGGTGAAGTCAACGCGCTGCTGCTGGCACTGGCTGGCGCAGGTCTGGGCATTCCGCTGTTGCTGATTCTGCTGGATGAGTCGGAAAACGCTTTCGCCGACATTCACTCGGCAGCGGTTTCCAGCGGGATTCTGTTGCGTCTGAAAGTCGAGCATCTGGCGTTGGCCATCGGCGTGATCTGCACCCTGATCGCCCTGCTCGCGCCACTGGCGCAGTACCAGAACTTCCTGCTGCTGATCGGTTCGGTGTTTGCGCCGCTGTTCGGCGTGGTGTTGGTGGATCACTTCATCCTGCGCAAGCGCAGTGCCCAGGTGGCGTCGGCCGCGTTGCGCTGGCCGGCACTATTGGCCTGGCTGGGTGGCATCAGCACCTATCACTTGCTGGCCAATCTGTATCCGGATGTCGGCGCGACCCTGCCGGCGCTGGTGCTGGCAGGGCTGCTGCAACTCGTGCTCGGTCGGGCTTTCAGTTACGGCCGGGAAACAGCTCGGGCTTGAGAATGCCGTTCAGGCGCGGGTAAGGGATCTTCAGTTCGACGTGGCCCAGCGCATAAGGCGCGATGGTGGTCACGTCGTACTTGAGGATCACGCCGCCGTAGGTCAGCGCCACGTTCGGGGTTTTGACGAACGGCCAGCTCTTCACGAATTCCGGTTCCTGATCGAGCTTGGTGCTGATCAGCCAGCTGTTGTGCGCCACTTGCGCCGCTTTCCAGAACGCCTCTTCCTGACCCGGCAGCAACATGTCCGCCAGGGTCAGCACCTTGTGCTGCTGACGCGAATAGTTGATGAAACCGCGTCCCGGCGTGCCGTGGGCGCCGCCGGTGTCCAGGTAGCTCGACGTTTCAATGATCACCAGACCGTCATGCTGCTCGCGTACTTTCGCCTGCAAATAGCTGCTGTTGCGCGGGCCGGCGTTGGCCAGGAACTGCTCGCGATACGCTGCCAGCGTCGGCGCCACCGGGGCGTTCGGTGCAGTGCGGGTCATTTGCAGCAGGCGTTTTTCGATGATGCCGTCCAGCGCCGGTTCTGCCGGGAAGCGCAGGGTGTCGATGTTCACCAGTGGACAGTCCGGGTTGGAGCAACCGGGTTTCAGCGTTTCCGAGGCGTCGCGGGTGGTTTCCAGCGGCGTGCGGTAGTTGGGCTGGAACAGGCTGGCGCAGGCACCCAGGGTCAGGGCGATGGCGGCCACGGAGGCAATTTTGAAAAGCGACATGGGCGTCCTTTCTGAAGCAGGGGAAGGCAAAAAGTTACCGCTTCGACTCTCAACGAAGCGGTCAGTTCGCCACTAAGCTAATTAGAGTGGGTTTCGCCTCCACCGTCCATCCCGCTGACAGTAAAGGGGCTGCATCAAACGTCACGGGCGCGTTAGGATGGCGCGAAGTCGAGGTGGCAGGTAAGGCGCCTCGTATTGGATTTGCAGTAAAGAGGATGCTCATGACCGATTTTGCCAAAGCCATTCCGACCGCCGTCGATATCGTGCGACGCGAGCAGTGCTACAAGGGCTTCTACAAGCTCGACCGTCTGCACTTGCGCCACGAACTGTTCGCCGGTGGCATGAGCCGCGAAATCAATCGTGAAGTGTTCGTGCGCCACGATGCGGTGTGCATGCTGCCCTACGATCCGCAGCGCGATGAAGTGGTGCTGATCGAGCAGTTTCGCGTCGGCGCACTGGGCAAGGCGGACAACCCGTGGCTGGTGGAACTGGTCGCCGGTCTGATCGACAAGGATGAACAGCCGGAAGAAGTTGCTCACCGCGAGGCACAGGAGGAAGCTGGGCTGGACATCAAGGCCCTGTGGCCGATGACCAAATACTTTCCATCGCCGGGCGGCAGCAACGAATTCGTGCATTTGTATCTGGGGCGTTGCAGCACCGAAGGCGTGGGCGGCCTGCATGGGCTGGAGGAAGAAGCTGAAGATATTCGCGTCACGGTCTGGGCTTTTGAAGATGCCCTGCAGGCCGTACGTGACGGACGGATTGCCAATGCGGCGAGCATCATCGCCTTGCAGTGGCTGGCGCTCAATCGCGCCGAAGTGAGGGGGCTATGGTCGTAAACAAGCTGCGCGATCGCTACCGCGTCGACCTCGTGGGCCTGCAAGCCGCCTGCGAGGCCAACTACGCGCGCCTGATGCGACTGTTGCCGGACATGCGCAGCGACCCCGAGGCGCGGCGCATCGCCGTGACCCAGGGCGACCAGATGCTCGGCGTGCTGACTCTGGAAGTGTTGCAGGCCTGTCCATACACCACGACCCTGCAGGTGCGCCAGGAACACAGCCTGCCGTGGCTGCCGGTGCCGCAACTGGAAGTGCAGGTCTATCACGACGCGCGTATGGCCGAGGTGATCAGCGCCGAACATGCGCGACGTTTTCGCGGCGTCTATCCTTACCCGAATGCGGCCATGCATCAGCCCGACGAGAAGGCCCAGCTCAATCTGTTCCTGGGCGAATGGCTGAGTCATTGCCTGGCGTGCGGACACGAATACGCGGCGGTCCGATAACCGCCGCAAGTTGTGAACTGCGTCCGGTTCGCCGGTTTCTCTTTGCGCTGTCCCCCCGCATAATTGCCGCACCTTTCCAGTCCCGCGATCCCGGGGGAGAACGCCTTGCCGAGCGTATCGACTTTGACCACCGCCGACGCGGCGTTGCTGGTGCAACTCTCTGACAGTCATCTGTTCGCCGAGGCGGATGGAACGCTGCTGGGCATGAATACCCGCGAGAGCCTGCAAAAAGTCATCGAGCTGGTGCTCGAACAGCAACCCCGGATCGATCTGATCGTTGCCAGCGGCGACCTTTCCCAGGACGGTACGCTGGAGTCCTACCAGCAATTCCGCCAGATGACGGCGCAGATCGATGCACCGGCCCGCTGGATCCCCGGCAACCACGACGAGCCGCAGATCATGGCTCAGGCGACTGTGAAGAGTGCTTTGCTGGAGTCAGTTGTCGATGTCGGCAACTGGCGCGTGACCCTGCTCGATTCGGCGGTGCCCGGATCGGTGCCGGGGTATTTGCAGGATGACCAGTTGCAACTGCTCGCCCGCTCCCTGAGCGAAGCGCCGGATCGCCATCATCTGGTGTGCTTCCACCACCATCCGGTGTCGATCGGTTGCGCCTGGATGGAGCCGATCGGCTTGCGCAATCCGGAAGCGTTTTTCGAAGTGCTCGACCGTTTTCCGCAGGCGCGTGCGGTGCTGTGGGGGCATGTCCATCAGGAGATCGACCGCGAGCGCAACGGCGTAAGGCTGATGGCCTCGCCGTCGACCTGCATCCAGTTCGAACCGGGCAGCGAAGACTTCAAGGTCGGCGAGCAGGCACCGGGGTATCGATGGTTGCGGCTGTTGCCGGACGGGCGGATCGAGACGGGCGTGGAGCGTGTCACCGGTTTCCGGTTCACTGTTGATTACGGCTCCAACGGTTATTGATTAAAAGGGCACAACGCTGATTTGCTCGGGTGCTGGCCCAACACCCCTCGACTCCCTGTAAACTCCGCTATCTTCAGCCGACGCCCAGGGAGCTCAAATGTCCGGTTCGATTCTCTATATCCATGGTTTCAACAGCGCGCCGGCCTCGAAAAAGGCCTGTCAGTTGGTTGAGGTGATGGAGCGGCTGGGTTTGAGCGACCAACTGCGTGTGCCGGCGCTGCATCACCACCCGCGCGAGGCCATCGGTCAGCTGGAGCAGGCAATCGCCGAACTCGGCCGGCCATTGCTGGTGGGAAGCTCGCTCGGCGGCTACTATGCGACTCACCTGGCCGAGCGCCATGGCCTGAAAGCCCTGCTGGTCAACCCGGCCGTCAGTCCACACCGGATGTTCGACGGATACCTGGGCACCCAGAAAAACCTGTACACCGACGAAACCTGGGAGCTGACCCACGACCACGTGACGGCCCTGGCCGAGCTGGAAGTGCCGGCACCGCAGGATCCGCAGCGTTATCAGGTATGGTTGCAGACCGGGGATGAAACGCTGGATTATCGCCTTGCCCAGCAGTATTACCGGGCCTGTGCCTTGCGCATTCAGGCCGGCGGCGACCACAGTTTTCAGGGATTTGTTACACAATTGCCAGCATTGCTCAGCTTTGCCGGGATTGGCGCCGATACCTATCAGGCAATCGATTTCACCGCACTGTGAAGTCTTGCCCCATTTTCATTGAATCACTGACGACGAGACCCTATGGCCACTCCCAGCGCTAGCTCTTATAACGCCGACGCCATCGAAGTCCTCTCGGGCCTCGACCCGGTGCGCAAACGCCCCGGCATGTACACCGACACCAGTCGGCCGAACCACCTCGCCCAGGAAGTCATCGACAACAGTGTCGACGAAGCCCTGGCCGGCCACGCCAAATCGATCCAGGTCATCCTTCACGCCGATCACTCGCTGGAAGTCTGCGACGACGGTCGCGGCATGCCGGTCGACATCCACCCGGAAGAGGGCGTTTCGGGCGTCGAACTGATCCTGACCAAGCTCCATGCGGGCGGCAAGTTTTCCAACAAGAACTACCAGTTCTCCGGCGGTCTGCACGGGGTGGGTATTTCCGTGGTCAACGCCTTGTCGACGCAGGTGCGGGTGCGGGTCAAGCGTGACGGCAACGAATATGAAATGACTTTCGCCGACGGCTTCAAGGCCACCGATCTGCAAGTGATCGGCACCGTCGGCAAGCGCAATACCGGGACCAGCGTGTACTTCGCGCCGGACCCGAAATACTTCGATTCGCCGAAATTCTCCATCAGCCGCCTCAAGCACGTGCTCAAGGCCAAGGCCGTTCTGTGCCCGGGGCTGCTGATCAGCTTCGAAGACAAAGGCACCGGCGAAAAGGTCGAGTGGCACTACGAAGACGGCCTGCGCTCCTACCTGGTGGATGCGGTCAGCGAATTCGAGCGCCTGCCGGACGCGCCGTTCTGCGGCAACCTGGCCGGCACCAAGGAAGCGGTCGAGTGGGCCCTGCTGTGGTTGCCGGAGGGCGGCACCTCGGTCACTGAAAGCTACGTCAACCTGATCCCGACGGAGCAGGGCGGCACCCACGTCAACGGTCTGCGTCAGGGCCTGCTCGACGCGATGCGCGAGTTCTGCGAATTCCGCAGCCTGCTGCCACGCGGCGTGAAGCTGGCGCCGGAAGACGTCTGGGAACGCATTGCTTTCGTCCTGTCGATGAAGATGCAGGAACCGCAGTTCTCCGGTCAGACCAAGGAGCGTCTGTCGTCCCGTGAAGCGGCGGCTTTCGTTTCCGGCGTGGTCAAGGATGCGTTCAGCCTGTGGCTCAACGCCAACCCGGAAACCGGTCTGGCCCTGGCAGAACTGGCGATCAGCAACGCTGGCCGTCGTCTGAAAGCGAGCAAAAAGGTCGAGCGCAAGCGCATCACCCAGGGGCCGGCACTGCCGGGCAAGCTGGCCGATTGCGCCGGACAGGACCCGATGCGTTCCGAGCTGTTCCTGGTGGAAGGTGACTCCGCCGGTGGTTCGGCCAAACAGGCGCGGGACAAGGAATTCCAGGCGATCCTGCCGTTGCGCGGCAAGATCCTCAACACCTGGGAAGTCGACGGCAGCGAAGTGCTGGCCAGCCAGGAAGTGCACAACATTGCCGTGGCCATCGGTGTCGATCCGGGCGCCGAGGACATGAGCCAGCTGCGTTACGGCAAGATCTGTATCCTCGCCGACGCCGACTCCGACGGTCTGCACATCGCGACCTTGCTCTGCGCCTTGTTCGTGCAGCATTTCCGCCCACTGGTGGATGCCGGTCACGTCTATGTGGCGATGCCGCCGCTGTACCGCATCGACCTGGGCAAAGAGATTTTCTACGCCCTGGATGACGCCGAGCGCGACGGGATCCTCGACCGCCTGGTGGCCGAGAAAAAACGCGGCAAGCCGCAGGTCACCCGATTCAAAGGCCTGGGTGAAATGAACCCGCCGCAACTGCGTGAAACCACCATGGACCCGAACACCCGGCGCCTGGTGCAGTTGACCCTCGGCGACGACTTTGCCGAGACCTCGGAAATGATGGACATGCTGTTGGCGAAAAAACGCGCCGGCGACCGCAAGACCTGGCTCGAATCCAAGGGCAACCTTGCCGAGGTTCTGGCCTGATGCGGTTTGGCTGGGCCTTGGCGGGTGCGTTGCTGCTGGGTTCGATGACGGTGTCGGCAGAGCCTGTGCAGGAGCTGCGCGTGCTCGCCGAACACCCTGTCGAAGGCATGCGTGGCGGCAACCTGTCAGGGCTGGCCTTGTGCGGCAATGACCTGTGGACCGTATCGGATCGCGACGATGACCAGATCTACCGTCTCGATATCCGCGACCGGGTCTGGCAGGCCACGGCCGTGCGCATTGATCCGCCAAAAGTGCCGGACAGCGGCTTGCCGTGGGGCATCAGCTCGCGCACCTGGGCGGCGTCTTTCGTTCGTGGCGGCGATCTGGATTTCGAAGGCATCAGCTGCGATAACGCCGGCAACCGCTACATCGTCAGCGAAGCCCACGCGGCCGTGCTGCAAGTGCCGCCGCAGGGGCCGTCGTCGTGGCTGAAAATCTCGCCGATGATGGTTCGCGAAGCGCGGGCCAGTGGGATGTTGCTGCAATTCAACGCGATATTCGAAGGCCTGGCGATCAACCCGGCGGGCGATCAGATGTGGCTGGCTGCCGAGCGGCAAAGCCGTGGCTTGTTGATGATCAAGCGCCAGCAGACAGTGTGGGATTGCGATGGTCGCTGCGTGTTGCTCAGCGAAGGCGGCATGGAGATGCAACCGCCGCAGTTCCCGAAAGCCCGTCCGGTCAATCGGGATTTTTCCGACGTGTCCCTGTTCGACGGCAAACTGTTTACCCTTGAACGCAACGCCTACCAGATCTGTCGACGCGATGCGCAGACGGCCAAGGTCGAGATCTGCTGGTCGTATGCGGCCGAGCTGTTGCAGGCCAATCGGCGTTATTCGCAGAACTTCGGGCTGGAAGAAGCGCTAGTGGTCGATGCACAGGGTGCCTGGATCGGCGTCGACAACAATTTCGGCCCTCGCGCCGACGGCGAGGTTCGCCCGATCATCTGGCGCTTCGCCGCGCCTGAGGGTGGCTGGAGCGTCAAGCCTTAGACTTCCATTTTCTCGTGTTACTGATTGTTCGCTATCCGCAGCAGAATCGGAGAACCCTGTAATACTTGGGTCAGGAAAGATTGTCCCGTCATTGAAGGACTCGCCCGAGCGTTTCCGCCGGACAGGCTTGTGATGGGCACGCTGATGATTAAAAGTGCTCAATGAATTACAGCTTTGCTGCACTGGCTACTGGTTGAAGTCCTTAGCCTCAAGTGCACGCAATGACGCTCTGAAGCAATGCTGTCGAGACAGTAGTGAGGTCGTTGAATTCCGACATGTCGTGCAAGGCTCGGGGAAACTTGAAACGCCGACTGCGGGAGATTCAATGATGAAACTCAATTATGTTGTTGCGGGTATTTTGTTCGCCTGTAGTTCACTGGTACTGGCTGCCGATCCTGAGTTACATATGCTTTCGGAGCACCCAGTGGATGGAATGCGTGGTGGTAACCTATCCGGCCTGGCCAGGTGCGGTGGGCAGTTGTGGACGATTTCGGATCGAGATGACGATCGACTCTACAAGCTCGATACGCGAGCCACGGTGTGGAAGGCCGCTGCTGTTTTGATTAATGTTCCATCCGTACCTGACGATGCTGGACGGACTCTGGGCATGAAGGCCCAAAGCTTTTTCAGGTCGCTTGCGGGTAATGGTGCGTTGGACTTTGAAGGCATCACCTGCGACTCTGCCGGGAATCTGTACGTTCTCAGTGAAACGTATTCAGCCATTCTCAAGGTCTCGACGAGCGGAGTCTTGGCTTGGCTGACCGTCTCGCCGAAGGTGCTGACGAAGGCGAGGGAAGCCGGATTGTTGGCACACGCCAATGCGCTGTTTGAAGGATTGGTGATTACTGGCATTGCCAGTACTCAAATCTGGCTGGCTGCAGAGCGGCAAAAAAGAGGGTTGGTAAAAATCGAGCGGCGTATTACACCAATTTATTACACATGGTATTGCGCTGTCGGTTGTGTGGTGATGACCGAGGGAGGGTTGGCGCCGCAACCGCCCCAGTTCCCAGGCTCAAAATTAGTCGAGAAGGACTTTTCGGATATTGCTCTATTCAATAACAAGTTGTTTCTGCTGGATCGCAATGCTTTCAAAATCTGTCGCCATGAAATGTTGACGGGCAAGCAGGAGCGTTGCTGGTCATTCGCTGCGGATGCACTGGTTCCGAGCCGTCAATACAATGCCGAACACGGAATGGCCGAAGCGTTGCTGGTCGATGCGCAAGGCGCGTGGATCGGCGTCGACAACAATTCCACAACCCGTGCCGATGGCGAGTCTCGTCCAATTGTGTGGCGTTTTGCTGCTCCTGCGGGCGGCTGGGATGAGAGCCCTTGAGTCAGCAACCACCAGGCAAGCGCGCCGGCCGGGTGCTGATGATTCTGGCCTGGTGCGCGGCGCTGTTTCTGGCCACGCGGTTTTTCGGCCAGTGGGAAGAGCGCCAGCGCAATCCCAATGTGGAAGTGGCTTCGCAGCAGGGTAACGGCTTTATAGAAGTGAAATTGATCGGCAACGCCCAGGGACATTTTGTCGCCAGCGGACTGATCAACGGTCGGCCGGTGGAGTTCATGCTCGACACCGGCGCGACCGACGTGGCAATCCCGGCCGAGGTGGCGAAGAACCTCAGGCTGGAAGAAGGTTTCGGTGTGACCCTGAGCACGGCCAATGGCCTGAGCCAGGGCTATCGCACCCGTATCGACCGCCTGCAACTGGGCGACATCGTGCTGCGGGACGTCCGCGCACTGGTGGCGCCCGGACTGCATGGCGATCAGGTGCTGCTCGGCATGAGCGCCCTGAACAAACTTGAATTTACTCAGCGCGGCGGCACCATGCTGCTGCGCCAGACAACGAACCGATGAGGCCCGCATGAGCGACAACCTTGCAGACAGCTTAGATGGCGTAGAACGCCGGTCGCTGGCTGACTTCACCGAAAATGCCTACCTCAACTACTCCATGTACGTGATCATGGACCGTGCCCTGCCGCATATCGGCGACGGTCTGAAACCGGTACAGCGGCGTATCGTCTACGCCATGAGCGAGCTGGGGCTGGATGCCGATTCCAAGCACAAGAAGTCGGCGCGCACCGTCGGTGACGTGCTCGGCAAGTTCCACCCGCACGGCGATTCGGCGTGCTACGAAGCGATGGTGCTGATGGCCCAGCCGTTCAGCTATCGCTACACGCTGGTGGACGGCCAGGGTAACTGGGGTGCGCCGGACGATCCCAAGTCCTTCGCCGCCATGCGTTACACCGAAGCGCGGCTGTCGCGTTACTCCGAAGTACTGCTCAGCGAACTGGGCCAGGGCACCGCAGACTGGGGCCCGAACTTCGACGGCACCCTGCAGGAACCGCTGGTGTTGCCGGCACGTTTGCCGAACATCCTGCTCAACGGCACCACCGGTATCGCCGTGGGCATGGCCACCGACGTGCCGCCGCACAACCTGCGCGAAGTCGCCACCGCCTGCGTGCGCCTGCTCGATGAGCCGAAAGCTACGGTCGAACAGCTCTGCGAGCACATTCAGGGCCCGGACTATCCGACCGAAGCGGAAATCATCACCCCGCGCGCCGACCTGCTGAAAATGTACGAAACCGGCAAGGGCTCGGTGCGCATGCGCGCCGTTTACCACGTCGAGGACGGCGACATCATCGTGACCGCGCTGCCGCACCAGGTCTCCGGGGCCAAGGTGCTGGAGCAGATCGCCGCGCTGATGCAGGCCAAACCGTCGAAAGCGCCGCAGATCGCCGATCTTCGCGACGAGTCCGACCACGAAAACCCGTGCCGCATCGTGATCATTCCGGTCAACAGTCGTGTCGATCACGAAGCGCTGATGCAGCACCTGTTCGCCAGCACCGAGCTGGAGTCGACCTATCGGGTCAACGTCAACATCATCGGTCTGGACGGCAAGCCGCAACTGAAAAACCTCCGTGCGTTGCTGGTGGAGTGGCTGGAATTCCGTGTGCTGACCGTGCGTCGCCGCTTGCAATTCCGTCTCGACAAGGTCGAACGTCGCCTGCACCTGTTGGACGGTTTGCTGATTGCCTACCTCAACCTGGATGAAGTGATCCACATCATCCGCACCGAGGAACACCCGAAGGCCAAGCTGATCGAGCGTTTTGCCCTCAGCGAAATCCAGGCCGACTACATCCTCGACACCCGTCTGCGTCAGTTGGCGCGACTGGAAGAGATGAAGCTGCGCGACGAGCAGGACGAGCTGCTCAAGGAACAGGCCAAGCTGCAAGCCCTGCTGGGCAGCGAAGCCAAGCTGAAGAAGCTGGTGCGCACCGAACTGCTGAAAGATGCCGAAACCTACGGCGACGACCGTCGGTCGCCAATCGTCGAGCGCGCCGAAGCCAAGGCGCTGACCGAACACGATCTGCTGCCGAACGAAAAAGTCACTGTCGTGCTGTCGGAAAAAGGCTGGATCCGTTCGGCCAAGGGCCACGAGATCGACGCCACCGGCCTGTCGTACAAGGCCGGGGACGGCTTCAAGACCTCGGCGGCGGGGCGTTCGAACCAGTCGGCCGTGGTCATCGACTCCACGGGCCGCAGTTATTCGCTGGCCACCCACACCCTACCATCGGCACGGGGCCAGGGCGAGCCGTTGACCGGCCGTCTGACGCCGCCGCCGGGCGCAACGTTCGAATGTGTGTTGATGCCTGAGGAAGATTCGCTGTACGTCATCGCCTCCGACGCCGGCTACGGTTTTGTGGTGAAAGGCGAAGACCTGCAAGCCAAGAACAAGGCCGGCAAGGCCCTGTTGAGCCTGCCGAACAACGCCAAGGTGATCGCGCCGCGCCCGGTCGCCGACCGCGAGCATAACTGGCTGGCTTCGGTGACGACCGAAGGTCGCCTGTTGATCTTCAAGATCAGCGACCTGCCACAATTAGGGAAGGGCAAAGGCAACAAGATCATCGGCATTTCCGGTGAGCGTGTGGCCAGTCGCGAAGAATATGTCACGGACATCGCCGTTCTTCCGGAAGGCGCCACCTTGGTGCTGCAGGCCGGAAAACGCACCTTGTCGCTGAAAGCCGACGACCTCGAACACTACAAAGGTGAACGTGGTCGCCGTGGTAACAAACTGCCACGTGGCTTCCAGCGGGTGGATGCGCTGCTCGTCGAAAACCTCAATTAACCGTCCTAGACGCTCCGATCTACGATTTAACCCGTAGATCGGCGCTTTGGCGCTGGAGTCGGAACGCATATTCACGGATGATATGGCCTTTCCAAGCGCCGGCGTGGCCGAGCGTTCTTCATATTTATTGAGTATTTTCACTGTGGTCAGCCTTGTGGCGGCCACCTGGACGGGATGATGACTTCTCTGCGCCCCCTTATTTTCCTGCTCGCCGGCGTTCTTGGCCTGGCGGGTTGCAGCGTTCACCAGCCGGTGTCGCTGTATCAGCTGGACAGCGGAAGTCCGGCTCAGCCTGCGCAAAGCTCAGGCATGGCAGTTTTGCTTGGCCCTGTAATCGTTGCCGATTACCTGCAACGTGAAACCCTGTTGCAGCGTCAACCGGACGGCAGCCTGCAAGCCTCGGTCGATGGCCGCTGGGCTGGCAGCCTTTCTTCGGATATCGATCAGTTGCTGTTGCGTCAGGTCGCCGGGCATCTGGACAGTCAGCGCGTCGTGCTGGCGCCGGCCACCGTGGGCTTCACCCCGGACGTGCAGGTGCTGTTGACCATTACGCGTCTGGACTCGGGTCAGTCGCAACCGGCGATCCTCGACGCGCAATGGCGTCTGATCGACCGCCGTGGCCAGGTGCGCGACAACCGCATCGTCCATCTGCAAGAGCAGCATGCCGGCACCACCGCCGCACAGGTGCAGGCGCAAGGCGTGTTGTTGCAGCGTCTGGCCGAGCAGTTGTCGGTAGCGCTCAAGCCGTTGGCCAACCAGCCACCGGTTGCCGAGGCACCGCGCAAACCGGCAGCAAAACCGGCAGCGCCGGCGGCGGAAGCCGAGAAGCAGCCGAAGATACCGATGGCTTCGCCGATTCGTACCGATATGGAAGTGTTCCGCTTCTAGGTCTGGATCGAGTCAGGACAGAGCCCGCCTTGTGCGGGCTTTGTTGTGTCTGGGGTTCTGAGTCAAAGATCAAAAGCCCTCTCACCCCAACCCTCCCGAGACGTCGGACCGCCCGTAGGGAGAGGGAGCCGACCGAGGTGTCTGGCGCTATCCATCGACCTGAAAGATCTTGGCGATTATGGATTTGGCGCAGTTTGGTCTTTCGATTATGGATTCGGCACAGCACGTTCAGGTCGGTGTAGATCCCGAGCATTCCCCAATCGGTCCCCACTCCCGATGGGAGAGGGCTAGGGTGAGGGGGCTCTCAAGGCCAGGCGCAATCTCGAAACCACCACGCACAAAAAAGCCCGCAGACAATCACTCATCTGCGGGCTTCTTCACATCAGGGCCTCAGGCCCGACGCTCATGCATCCGCGCCATTTGCCGCTCGAGCATCGACGGATAAGGCTCCATCAACCGCTCCACACAGCAGGCACCTTCAGGGCTGGCAATCGGCCGGATTCGCGCACGTTGACGGATCAACGCGTCGTCACCGATCTTGCGCTCCACCAGCAGCAGGTTGCGGCTGTGTTGCGACAGGGCCAGGGCGTCCTGGGCGGAGTCGGTCAGCAACAAGTCAATCTGGCTCAGGCCGAACAGTTCGTCGCCGAGGGTCAGGCCCAGCTGCAATTGCAGGGTGATGCCGCTGTCGGCGACTTCGATCTGCAACTGGTGGCCCAGCGCTCGCAGCAGCTCGCCGCAGCAGATGGCGTTGGTCAGGTAATCGTCACCGCTGTCTTCGGTGTGGAACAGCATCAAGGTGCTGCCGTCGTTCAGGGTTTCGATTTCGCCCTGATACAACGAGGCAGCCTGCTCCAGGCAGTCGCGATAGCGATCCTGCAACTCTTCCAGACGTGCGCGCGGCAAACGGCGCAGTTGTTCCTGCGAGCCCAGTTGCACCGCCAGCACCGCCGTGTGTTGCGGCACGCTTGGGGTCGGTCGACGCACAGCCGGTTGTGCGGTTTCGTTCAGCGACTCGTCACGCAGGTCGGCGAACGGATCTTCGTCATCGTCGTCTTCAACGGTGCTGACCACATGGCGTGGCGCAGGTTTCTGCGCAGCCAGCGGGCGGCTTTCGTCGAAACTCGGATCACGCAGGTTGCGTACTTCGAATTCCGGCTCGTCGTCCTCGAACTCGGGTTCCGGCTCGGGCTCCGGTTCGGCCGGCTCCGGGGCATAGTTGGCGTGCAACTGACGGGCAAGGTCGCCGATCTCGTCCTGACGCTCGATACCCGGCGTGTATTCGTCGATCCGGCGCAGCCACACGCGCAATTGCAGCAGCGGCGTGGAGATGTGTCGGCCAAGGCGCAGACTCAGGGCCAGGGACAGCGCCAGCAGGATCGCACTCAGAATGCCCATGCTTTGCAGGCTGATGGTCATCGGCTGCTGGAACTGATCCATGTCCAGACTGATGCGCAGTTGCCCGGCGGTCACGTCCTGGAAGGTGATCTTGCTCTCGTACATGCCCTCGGCTTCGCCCAGCAGGCCGTGCTTGGGCCGCTGACCGGACTCGGCGAGGATGCGGTTGTCCACGCTGTAGATGGCGGCGTGGGCCACCAGCTTGTTCTTGGTCAGGTTGTTGAGCAGCACGTTGAGGCTGAGGATGTCGTTGGACACCAGCAGTTCGGTGGCGGAGGTGGCGGTCTGCGTGGTCAGGCTTTCGCCCAGCGCATCGGCCTGCTCGTGCATGGCCTGCTTGAACTGCAGCCCCATCACGCAGGCATAGATCACCAGGGCCAGGGCGACCAGGATCACGTTATGGCTGGCAATGCGCAATGCAATCGGTACACGGCGGTGGCGCAGTGCACGGAAGATCAGCAGAAAGAAGTTATCGGTTTTAACTGGCGTGGGCCGGTTCACTGAGCTCGGCTCTTTTGTCCGTGAAGTTGACGCGCAGTATAGCGACAGGCCCTAGACCGGCAAAGCGCTGGCGGTGCCCGATGGTCACTGAAAGTGGGTAGAATGCGGTTTTTTTCCAGTTGCGGGGGTGCGCGTTGCGCGAAATCGTCCTGATTAACATCACGGGAGTCGACCGTCCGGGTCTGACGGCGGCCATTACCGGTGTTCTGGCCCAGGGTGGTGTGAATATCCTCGACATCGGTCAGGCGGTAATCCACGACATGCTGTCGTTCGGCATCCTCGTGGAAATCCCCGATTCCGAGCAAGGCAAGTCGGTGCTCAAGGACATCCTGTTCAAGGGCTATGAGCTCGACCAGCAGGTGCGCTTCACCCCGGTATCCGAAGAGGATTACCAGCAATGGGTGGGCAATCAGGGCAAGAAACGCCACATCGTTACCCTGCTGACCCGCAAGGTCACCGCCGGCCAGTTGCAGGCCGTGAGCTCGATCACCGCCAAATACGGTCTGAACATCGACCATATCGACCGTCTGTCGGGTCGCATGCCGCTGGACACCCCGGCTGACAAGGGCAAGGGCTGCATCGAGTTCTCCGTGCGCGGCGAAGCTGCCGATCCGCAGGCCCTGCGCGCCGAATTCCTCAGCGTGGCCCAGGAGCTGAACGTCGACATCGCCTTCCAGGAAGATTCGCTGTTCCGTCGCAACCGTCGTCTGGCGGTGTTCGACATGGACTCGACGCTGATCGAAGCCGAAGTCATCGACGAGCTGGCCAAAGCCGCCGGCGTCGGCGACCAGGTTTCGGAAATCACCGAGCGGGCAATGGCCGGCGAGCTGGACTTCCGCGCCAGCTTCAAGGAGCGTCTGGCGCTGCTTAAAGGCCTGGATGTGAGCGTGCTCGATTCGATCGGCGCCTCGCTGCGCCTGACCGAAGGCGCGGAAACCCTGTTCGCCGAACTCAAGCGTCTGGGCTACAAGACCGCAATCCTGTCCGGCGGCTTCACCTACTTCGCCAAGCAATTGCAGGCCAAGCTCGGCATCGACTACGTGTTCGCCAACGAACTGGAAGTGGTCGACGGCAAGTGCACCGGCGTGGCGATCGAGCCGATCGTCGATGCCCAGCGCAAGGCGGATCTGCTGAAACAGCTGGCTGAAAAAGAAGGTTTGCGTCTGGAGCAGACCATCGCTGTGGGCGACGGCGCCAACGACCTGCCGATGCTGGCAATCGCCGGTCTGGGCGTGGCGTTCCGCGCCAAGCCGCTGGTCAAGCAGTCGGCGAAGCAGGCGATCTCGACCCTCGGTCTGGATGGCGTGCTGTACCTGCTGGGCTTCCGGGATCGCGACGGGCAGCTCTGACCCAGGCACAGGATCGCGGCCCTCGGCTGCGGTCCTGGCTCAAAGGGATTTCCACAACGAGTCGAAATCCTCCTCGCTCCCGCCATTCCTGGCGGCCTCCAGCGAGCGATAGGCAAACTGATTGAAACTGTGAGTGCTGGCCACCCGCCGATCCAGCCCGGCGCGGTGCTCTTCGCCCAGGGTGTTGATCAGCACTTTATTGCCTTCCTGAAACGGCAGCCGTGGCGCCAATAGCGTCGCAGGCAAGTCGATAGCGCTGATTTCCGGCAACAACAAACCTCGCAAGTAATGGCTGTGATCGTCCCGCGTGCGCACCAGTTGCAAGCCGCAGGGCTGGGCATGGGGCGCCACCAGTTCGATGCCCATTTGCGTTCCGGCACCGCGCACCTGACGGATCCAGCGCACCACGGCAATGCTCCAGCCTTGATTCGTAGTGTCCTGAATCCCGACCATTTCCCCGGTCTGCAATTCGGCGGGCACTTCTTTCGGCCACGCCAGGCAATAACCACCGGGGCTGTGGTTGATGACGGGCAACGCATAAGTCGGGTAATGCGGCGGGCTGTCGGCGTCGCCCTCGTCGTCGGACAGTGGTTCGTAGCGAATTTCTTCGTAAGGCAAAAACTCGTCGGACTTGCTCTGTGGGGCCGCGTCGAATGCCTGGCTCCAGCTGTCCTTTTCGCCTTGGGCCACCGCACGGCTGAAGTTCGCGGCGCGTGAGCCGGGATGCTTGAGCAATTCGCTGAAGGTGCGTTCGCCACCCAGATAGAAGTGCAGGGCGCTCATGCCGACGCACACGGTCAGGTTGCCCTGGCCGATAGTGCGCTGGAAGCTGCGTTCGGCGGCTTCGCCCCAAGTGGCGTGCAGATGTTGCAGAGTGTCGAGCGTCAGGCCGGCCGGCACTGGCAGCGGAGTCGAAGCCTGCTCATGCAGCAGATGAGCCTCGATGGCATTCACCAGCGGTTGTGGATCGAATCCCAGCAAGCCTGGCTGCTGTTCGCTGCGAAACTTGCTGCGATAACGCGGACCAGCGTCGATCTCCGCAGAAACGGCAAACAGCCCTTCGCCCGAGGCGCCGGGATGCAGTTTCAGCCAGGCACTCCACGGCTCAAGCACCTGCGCGAGTTGGGCGATCGGGTTCTGGCGCAACTGATTGCAGCGGGCGCTACCCAGCAGAAGGACGGCGAGGTAGGTCTGCTCGACGCTCAACTCGCCGGTCAGGCTGGCAAGGTCGTCGCGCACCCGACGGTGTTGCAGTTGCAGGTCGCAGGCGCAGCGAAACAATTGATGCAGTTCAAACCACAGCTGTTCCGGCGCGGCGCTGTACAACTGCGTAGCGCGAACCAGTTGCCCTTTCAGCGCATGGGCCGCCCGTTGCAGCGCTTCGCTCACCAGAGCTGCGCGATCCCGAGAGTATTTGGGCGCTATCCGCACAATGATCTGTTTGTAACCGATGGCCAGCTGACTTTGCAGGGCCTGGCACAGGTTGCTGATCTTGCGTGAACGCTCATCGAGCATGATCGCCTGATGCAGAAAATGCCGCTCCAGATGCTGGCAGACGAAGTACACCTCAGGTCGCAGCAGTTCCAGCAAGTGCAGGCGGTTGTCGCTGGGGGTCAGCAGTTGATTGAGTTCGCCGAGGCCTTGATACAGCAGGCGCGCGGTTTCGCCGATGTTGGCCTTGGGCAGGTCGGCAATCCAGCGCTTGAGGTCCCGCGGGGTGGCTTCACAGAAAGACAGGCGCAACTGCGTGGGCGTCGGGGCGCTCAGTTTTGGTTGGGATCGAGGCTCACTCATGCCGTGACCAGCTCCGGCGGCGAATAGGACAATGCCCAAAACTCTAGCAGTTGTGGTCTGTTTCGCAGGCGATTGTCAGGCTTTTTTACCGTTGGTCTGCTGGCCTGATGCCATTTCCGCAGGCGCTACTACGCTCTCAGGCGTGCGATCGGAAACGCACGGTTGCACGGCTTGCCGCAACGTCGGGCAGGTCTCTGAAAAACTTCAAGGAGATGAGGTTCATGTCTAAATACGCAGTGGCAAATCAATGGGGCGGTAGTTCGGCACCTTGGCATCCGGGTGGAACCTGGGTGCTGGGCGCGCGGGACAACCAGAACGTCGTCGCCATCGACATCAAGTCTGGCGATGGTGGCAAAACCTTTACCGGCACCATGACCTATGCCGGCGAAGGCCCTATTGGCTTCAAGGCTCAGCGCACTGGCCAGAACCAGTACAACGTCGAAAACCAGTGGGGTGGCAACGATGCCCCCTGGCATCCAGGTGGCAAGTGGGTGATCGGCGGGCGGGATAACCAGAACGTTATTGCATTGAGTGTCACGTCCAATGACGGAGGGAAAAACCTCAGCGGCACCAATACCTACGCCAACGAAGGGCCGATCGGCTTCCGTGGGCAGATAGAGTAACGGCGCCAACCAGGTCGTGTCCGCCCCTTCGCAGACGTGCGAAAGGGCGGATCAACAGGTTCAGGCGTTCGACAGTGCCAGGGCCTGGCCCATCTGTACCGGCGAGCCGGCTTTGAGTTCTTCAACCCATTTCACCTGATCCGGCCCGAACAGCACGATCGCGGTCGAACCCAGCTTGAAGCGCCCCAGTTCCGCACCTTTTTCCAGATGAATCGGCGCGCGGGCGGCTTCGTCGTAGCGGAAGGTTTTCAGCTCGCGCTTCGGCGGCGTGACCAGACCTGCCCACACGGTTTCGATCGATGCCACGATCATCGCGCCCACCAGCACCACGGCCATCGGCCCGCGCTCGGTGTCGAAAATGCACGCCACGCGCTCGTTGCGGGCGAACAGTTCCGGAACGTTTTCCGCGGTGGTCTGGTTGACCGAGAAGATCCGGCCCGGGATGTAGACCATTTCGCGCAGGGTGCCGGCCAGCGGCATGTGTACGCGGTGGTAGTCCTTCGGCGACAGGTAAACAGTCGCGAATTCACCGCCCATGAACGGCGCTGCATTGGCCGCGTCGCCGCCCAGCAGTTCCAGCACGCTGAAGCTGTGGCCCTTGGCCTGGAAGATACGACCGTGTTCGATCGGGCCGAGTTGGCTGATCGCACCGTCGGCCGGGCTGAGGATCGCGCCCGGGGTCTGGTCCAGCGGGCGTGCGCCGTCTTTCAGGGCACGGGTGAAGAAGGCGTTGAAGTGCTCGTAAGCGGTCACGTCTTCAACCAGTGCCTGCGACATGTCCACTTGGTAACGCTTGGCGAACCAGGTGGTGAAGGCATTCTTGAACCAGCGCACGCGGCACTCGGCGACGCAGCCGGCCAGGCGCGACAGCAGGTGATGAGGCAGCAGGTACTGGCTGATGATAAACAAACGCTCTTTCATGACTGTCCTTAAAAATCCTTAAAGCTCGACGGGGGTGTCGGGGTGGTTGCCCCATTCGCCCCAGGAACCGGCGTAGCCCTTGACCCGCGGATAACCGAGGGCCTTGGCCACCAGATAAGTGAAACCGGACCGGTGATGGGTCTGGCAGTGGGTAATGATTTCTTTGTCCTGGGTGATCCCGAGGTTTTCGAGGATCTGCGGCATGTCGGTACGGATGCGCAACTGACGCGCCTGATCCATGCCCGCCGTCCATTCGAAATTGACCGCGCCGGGGATGTGTCCACCCTTGGCCGCCAGGACTTTCTCGCCGGAATACTCCAGCGGCCCGCGAGCATCCCAGATCGCCAGGTCCGCAGCGCCGAGACGGCTTTGCAGGTATTCACGGGTGGCGGTCGGCTCCTCGTGCAGCGTGAGGGCAACCGGGCCGCCCACCGCTGGAGGAATCTGGATCGACATCGGCGAACCTTCCGCCAGCCACGCCGGCAGACCGCCGTCGAGGTAATGGTATTTGTCGTGACCGATCACATCGAGCAGCCAGATGAAGCGCCCGGCCCAGCCGCCGCCTTCGTCGTCATAGACCACGTAGACCGCGTCCTTGCGATGGCCGAGCTCGCCGAACAGTTCTTCGAGTTTTTCTTTGCTCGGCAACAGGCCCGGAGCCGGCGCCTGACCCAGCTGGGTGCGTTTCGGATCAACAAAACGTGCGCCGGGAATGTGTCCCTCGGCGTAGCGGGCGGCACTGGTCAGATCCACCAGAATCAGATCGCGGGATTCGAGGCGCGGCAGCAGGTCGCTCGGCTCGATCACCAGGGCCAGGCCAGAGAAATCAGACATGTGAGGTCTCCAGAGCACAAAGGGGAAGGATTGTAGCTGTCATTGGCCGCGCTGGCTAAAACTGTGCAGGGCTTTCTCGATGCACTGCGCGGTTTTGCCGAAGGCCTGCACGGTGATGTCGGCGAATGGCCCGCCACCCTGATCGGCGACCACGATCATGATCACCCGGCCGTTGTTCACCAGCGAACGCAGGAACAGGTGTTCGCCACGGAACAGCGTGCGCAACGAGGGCGGCAGCAGGGCAGAAAACTGGGCGTTGTTGTCCGGGGTGATCCGTACCTGCGCCTGCTGTGCGAGCAAGCGTTGCAGCACCGAACTCTGGCTGACGACGAAATTGAGCGCAGCGGCTTCCTTCGGCAATCCCGAGGTTTGATGGACGCGCAGATTGGCGTGGCTGCGGTCGGCCATCAGGATCATCACCCGACGCATGCCGCTGGCGATCAGCGCGTCGCGGGCGGCGACGGTCAGGCTCATGGCATTGGTGAAGCGGCTTGGCACGGCCAGCAGCTCGGCGCATTGCTGGCGCCACTGGGTCAGATCTTCAGCGGACGGCGCCGCAGCCGGCAGCATTCCGGCGGGCAGGCGACGGGTGCCCCACGGCCACAGCAGCGAAACCGCCGGGTGCCAGAGGTCGGGCATGAAATGATGGCGAGCGCTGACGGCGGCCTGTTGGTGCAGCTGCTGTTGCACTTCGTCCATCGAGATTTGCAGGTAGAGGCTGGTCAGGTATTGCCAGCGCTCGCTGTGCGGACTGTCCCAGGCCTGTTGCGCCGACAGTGCCAGGCCGTTGGCCAACAGCACGGTGTTGGCCGGCTGATTAAGCCAGCGGCGCAGGGTCGGGTCATCGTCGAGGCGGTTTTGCTGGCGCAGCGGATGATCGACGTCGCGGGCAATGCGCAGGACCTTGACCAGTTCGCGTTGTTCGGTCAGCAGCAGCCGATAACCTTGCTGGACCCAGATCGGCAAACGCCAGGCTTCCACCAGCGCTTCACCGATTTTCAGCAGGCGCACGCCGAACAGCTGCTTTTCCACGACGCGCGCCGATTCGCCCTTGTGGATAACCCGCACCTCCCATTCTTCAAGCAGTTTGGGAAAGGTCAGCGCCAACGGCCACAGTGGCGACAGAAACAGCAGGCTGCCCCAATGAATGTCTTGCCACAGTCGCGCCAGGCGGCTGGCGAAAAAGCCGTTGGCCTGTTGCGTCGCGTGCTGGCTGATCATCTGCAACTGGCGCAGGGCCTGGGGGATCTGTGCCGCAGGTTCGGCAGGCAGGCGCGCCAGCAACTCTTCGGTGCGGGCGAGGCCGAGGCGATTGATCGCCACTTCGAGGTTTTCCGCCGGCGCAGTCATGTTGCCGTGGGTGTGGCGGTTGGCCTCGCGGATGATGCTCAGGGCCAGCGCCGGGCTGTCCTGCATCAGGTCGGCGATGTCGCGCAGCGAGCTGCGGTCATCGCGAATCGCCCGGCAGACCCGGTCATGGGCATCTTGCGGCACCGGCAGGCGAACGCTGTCGAGCAGCTTCACCCAGCCATCGAGCGTGGTCGGTTTTGCGTGTGGGACGTTCGTTTCATTAGCCATGTCTGGACGGGATCTTCATCTGCTGTAGACGCGCCCGGCACGGGCTAAATTGGCTTTTCGCCTGAACTGGCTATAGTCTGGCGCAGTTTTGCCGATAAGTAGAAGAAGAGATTTTTTAACTTCCGAATATGACCTTGAACCCGACTTAAATAAGTACTTTCTACCTATGGCTAAAATTATCGGCATCATCGTCGTATTCGCGAGCGTGCTCGGCGGATACGTGCTCTCCCACGGCAAGATTGCCGCCCTGATCCAGCCTTTCGAGGTGATGATCATCGGTGGTGCTGCACTCGGTGCATTCTTGCAGGCCAACCCCGGCTACATGACGATGCACGTGCTCAAGAAATCCTTGAGCATGTTCAGCTCGCGTTTCAGCCACACGTTCTATCTGGAAGTGCTGGGCCTGATCTACGAGATCCTCAACAAGAGCCGCCGTGAAGGCATGATGGCCATCGAAGGCGACATCGAAGATGCCGCCGCGAGCCCGATCTTCGCCAAGTACCCGGCGGTACTGAAAGACGAACGCATGACCGCGTTCATCTGCGATTACCTGCGCATCATGTCGTCCGGCAACATGGCTCCCCACGAGCTGGAAGGCCTGTTCGACATGGAACTGTACAGCCTGAAGGAAGACCTCGAGCATCCGTCCCACGCGGTGAACGGCATCGCCGACGCCATGCCGGGTTTCGGTATCGTTGCGGCGGTACTGGGTATCGTAGTGACCATGGCCTCGCTGGGTGAAGGCGATCAGAAGTCCATCGGTCTGCACGTAGGTGCGGCACTGGTCGGTACCTTCTTCGGTATTCTCGCGGCGTACGGTTTCTTCGGTCCGTTGGCGCACTCCCTGGCCCACGATGCCAAGGAAGAGCTGAACGTCTACGAAGCCATCAAGGCCTCGCTGGTGGCTTCGGCTTCCGGCATGCCGCCATCGCTGGCTGTCGAGTTCGGTCGCAAGGTTCTGTACCCGGCTCACCGTCCAAGCTTTGCCGAGCTGGAACAAGCCGTTCGCGGTCGTTAAGTCATGGAAAATAACCAGCCGATAATCATCAAGCGCGTCAAGCGCATCGCCGGCGGGCATCACGGCGGGGCGTGGAAGATCGCCTTCGCCGACTTCGCGACGGCGATGATGGCGTTCTTCCTGGTGTTGTGGCTGCTGTCCACCGCGACCCCGGAACAGAAGATCGCCATCGCCGGTTACTTCAAGGACCCGGTCGGTTTCTCCGAGAGCGGTACGCCGTACATCATCGATCTGGGCGGTACGCCGACCCTCGCGCCGGAAAATACCCTCAACCCTGAAGTGAAGTCGCAGCCGCAACCGGACAAGGTCACGGTCGACACCGAACAGGTTGAAGGCATGGCCGAGCAGGTCGAGAAGGAACGCCTGGAACTGTTGCTGCAAGAACTGCAGAACAAGGTCGACGAGAACCCGCAACTGCAGAAGTTCAAGGATCAGATCCTGTTCGAAATCACGCCGAACGGCTTGCGCATCCAGATCATGGACGCCGAGAACCGGCCGATGTTCGACTCAGGTTCTGCACGCCTGAAACCGTACTTCGAAGACATCCTGCTGGCCATGGCCGACACCATCAAAGCGGTGCCGAACAAGATCAGCATCAGCGGCCACACCGATGCCAAGCCTTATGTGGGCAACGGTGACTTCGGCAACTGGGAGCTTTCGGCCAACCGTGCCAACGCCGCCCGGCGTGCGCTGGTGGCGGGCAGTTATCCGGATTCGCAAGTGGCGCGTGTGGTGGGTTACGCCTCGTCGGCGCTGTTCGACAAGGAGAACCCGTTCAACCCGGTCAACCGCCGCATCGACATCGTGGTGCTGACCAAGAAGGCCCAGGCAGCCATCGAAGGTTCGCAAGGTGCCGACCCGTCGAAACCGGCAGATCAAGGCCAGAACGGCGCCGCGCCGGCTACCCCGGTCGACCCGAACGCCTTGCCGGCGGATCAGCAGCCGGTGCCGGCCCACGAGTTGCGTGAACGGTTGAACCTGTTTGACGACGCGGCGCCGAAGCCAGCCGCGCCGGGCAGTGCGGCGCCAGCCCCGGTGCCTGCTGCACCGGCCACTGCTCCGGCGCCCGCGCCGAAACAGTGATCCACAAAAAAGCCGACAGTGATGTCGGCTTTTTTGTGTCTGGCAACTTGAAAACTCAGTAACCGTTTTCCGGCAGGCTGGCGATGATCGAGCGGTAGCTGTTCATTCGCTGCTGCTGCACGCGGCCGTCTTCCAGGGCCTTGAGCAGTGCGCATCCCGGTTCGCGATCATGCTTGCAATCGCGGAAGCGGCAGGTGCCGAGCAGGTCGTTGAACTCGATGAAGCCGGCTTCGACGTCGGCGCGGCTGACGTGGCCGAGGCCGAATTCGCGGATGCCCGGGGAGTCGATCAGTTCGCCGCCGCCGGGGAAGTGGAACAGACGCGCGGTGGTCGTGGTGTGCGTGCCCTGGCCGGACAGCTCGGACAGCGGGCCGACACGGGTTTCGACTTCCGGCAGCAGGCTGTTGACCAGCGACGACTTGCCGACACCGGACTGGCCGACGAACACGCTGATGCGACCGTCGAGCTGCTTCTGCAATTGCTCCATGCCGTTGCCGTGGTGCGCCGAGACTTCCAGCACCGGATAACCCAGCGTGCGATAGACCGCCAGCAAGGCATTCAGCGCCGGGGCGTTCTGCTCGTCGATCAGGTCGAATTTGTTCAGCAGCAGCAACGGGCGGATGCCGGCGTGCTCGGCCGCGACCAGATAACGGTCGATCAGGTTCGCATGGGGCTCGGGCAGCGGGGCGAAGACGATGACGATCATGTCGACGTTGGCGGCCACCGGTTTGAGCTGGCCACGGCTGTCCGGACGGCACAGCTCGGTGGTGCGCGGCAGTTGCGCGACAATCACGCCGATGCCCTGGTTTCCGGCTCTCCAGACCACCTGGTCGCCGGTCACCAATGCAGGCAGGTTGGCACGCAAGTGGCAGCGGAAGACCTGGCCGGCCAATTCACCGTCAACGGCCTCGACCTCGACCTGCACACCGAAGTGGGCGATCACCAGGCCGTGCTGTTCCGGGCCCAGGTCGCCGCCTTCGAGGGCCTCGACGGCCGAGGACTCGCGTTTGGCGGCGCGGGCGGCGCGCTCGCCCTGAATCTTTTCGATGCGCCAGTTTTGACGACGATTGAGTTGGCGTTTGGCCATGGGTGTTCCGTCTGAAGAATGCAGCGATTAGGTAAAACGGCCGCGAGTTTAGCACGCCCGGCAGGCTGCCTAGGCTAAACTGCGCAGCATTGCTCAGGAGCCGAAATATGCAAAACCCGCAGAATCTGATCTGGATCGACCTGGAAATGACCGGTCTCGATCCGGAAAACGACGTGATCATCGAAATGGCCACCATCGTCACCGACAGTAATCTGAACACCCTGGCCGAAGGCCCGGTGATCGCTATCCACCACAGCGATGAAGTCCTCGCGCGCATGGACGAGTGGAACACCCGCACCCACGGCAACTCCGGCCTGACCCAACGCGTGCGTGACAGCCGCGTGAGCATGGCCGAGGCCGAGGCCGAAACCATCGCCTTCCTCGAAAAGTGGGTGCCGAAGGGCAAGTCGCCGATCTGTGGCAACAGCATCTGCCAGGATCGCCGCTTCCTTTATACCCATATGAAGTCCCTGGAAAGCTATTTCCACTACCGCAACCTCGACGTCTCCACGCTCAAGGAACTGGCTGCGCGCTGGGCGCCGGACGTACGCGACAGCTTCAAGAAGGGCAGCACTCACCTGGCGCTGGATGACATCCGCGAGTCCATCGCCGAGCTGCAGCACTACCGCAAGCATTTCATCAAGTTCTGAGATCGGCACCCACGCCGGGGCGCCCTCTTTTGGTGCCTCGGCGAAGTGAGTAGACTGCGCGCCTTCCTGCCAGGATCGCCACCATGTTGCTGATGCTCTACCTCGTCGCCATTACTGCCGAAGCCATGACCGGCGCCCTGTCTGCGGGCCGTCGCGGCATGGACTGGTTCGGCGTGGTGCTGATCGCCTGCGTCACGGCTTTGGGTGGCGGTTCGGTGCGCGACGTACTGCTCGGGCACTATCCGCTGACCTGGGTCAAACACCCGGAGTACCTGGTGCTGACGACAGTTGCGGCAATGATCACCGTGTTCACCGCGCGCTGGATGCGTCACCTGCGCTCGCTGTTCCTGGTGCTCGACGCGGTCGGTCTGGTCGCGTTCACCCTGATCGGTTGCATGACTGCTCTGGAAATGGGTCACGGCATGCTCGTCGCCTCGGTCAGCGGGGTGATCACCGGCGTGTTCGGCGGCATCCTGCGCGATATTTTCTGCAACGATATTCCCTTGATCTTCCGCCGTGAGCTGTATGCCAGCGTCTCCTTTGCAGCTGCCTGGTGTTACATGCTGTGCCTGTATCTCAATGTGCCGAGTGAGCAGGCAATTCTGATCACCTTGTTTGGTGGTTTTCTGTTGCGATTGTTGGCGATTCGTTTTCATTGGGAAATGCCAAAGTTTGTCTATAACGACGAACATTGATATTTGTTGTAGCTGTTTTTCTGGGTAACAATTTGCAAGTTTCTGATGCCTCGCAAGTGTATGTTTCTTACATTTTTCGCTTTGCTGTTTGTTTTAAAGCCATGTTATTTCTTTTGTTGATGGGTTGTTCGATATCAATCCTTAAATGAAAATCTTCAAAGGAAATGCATCATGAGTGAAGACGTGAGCGCAACACCGCGTCAGCAAGCTGTACCGCCTGTTCTCGAAGGAATTGCCAACTTCAAAGTAAAGTTTGATGCAGGCGACAGTACCAGCAGCAAATCGCTATATGGTAATGGCCGTATGCAGGTGAAAGTTCAAGTTCTGGTTTCCGGGGTGGACGCCAACGGCGACGCCATGTACGTGCCTGAAGATGTAATGAATAGCATAGAACTCATTCATTACAGCACTGGCAGGACGTTGCGTGATGGCTGGGCCGCGAGTACCGAACAGGGGCGTTATACCCTTGAGACGCAGACTTCCGCCGCCGTCGGGATCATTCACGACGACGATGTTGAAAGTGACAGCGTCCATCCTCAGGTTCGCACCTTCTGGGTATCCTCGTCGGTCGCGGGGACGACCAGGATTGCTGCGCGCTTGTCACTGAACGGGATGAGGATTTTCAGTAACGGAACCACGCTTTCCAGCGTCCATGACAGCAGCATAACGATCGAAGCACAAACGCCTCCGGCCTATGCCATTGAGCAGTTTCGCTGGTATCAAGCCCGACGCGGTAATGAAGAACCCGGTAATCGTATCTTTAACTATTATCTGGGGCTTTACCCGCAGGGGCAGCAAATCAAACTGGTTGATTGGATTGCAGAAGGAGCCAGCGCAGGCGAAGACTACGCTTTTGCTGGGGGAAACAAGCTGCAAGAGTCGAGAACTAACTACATGCTGGCCACTTTTGTCCGCCCCGGACGAAGTACTTTGGACGTGAAGTTGCCGTTCGATGGAGATCCTATTGCGTTCCTTTTTTCCGAAGCCGTTACCAGAGCGTCTAAATGGTACTCTGTAAGGGTTAATGATCATGACGGAGAACTGACTGTCGTACAGGCTCTGTCCGAATACTCGGAAATTGCGCAGAGTTCCAGGTATGGCGAAATTCTTCGCTTTCGCGCCATAGATCAACACGGCACCGAGCACAAGCTGGCGTTCAGGCTGGATTTTTACACGCGCAATTTCACACTCGAGCGAGGCTGAGTTGCTACTTCGCTGATGCAAATTCGGTGGGAGTGGTAGGTATATATGCGCTTTTATACTGCGAGTATCGATAAGCTGTGAGGTTCAACTCCCAGGTATTCGCATGGAAAGTGCAGTACTTATGACTCCCGTTGGCTCTATGGTTTTGCGGGGCCAGCGCAACCACACCTCAAGGATGAGCGCTCATGGCTGATAAAACGCCCAAGGTCAAACCTGTTCCTGCCCCAAACAATTCACCCGATTTCAGCATCGATGTTGCACATCGGCCACCGCCCCCCACTTCTGCAGCGCCGCAGATATCCATGCCGAATCGACTGGAGCCGTCGCACACTTTCTCCCGGCCTGATTTGGACGCACTGACGCAGGAGAACAATATAAGTGCGACCCCGATCTCTTTTGCGATCGATGAACTCGCGATAATTTTCACATCCCCCTCGCTGACAGACTATCGGATACCCACATCAACACATCTTGGCGACGCCGATGCGCAGGGTATCCGAAGGTACAAGGGGCGTCAGTTTGTAGAAGTCGCCGACAACCATTTCGTGCAAGTGGTTCTGGATGCCGAGAGTGGTCTGTTTCGTGTCACGCAATCCACAGAGCTCAACCCTTCCGGCCCGCTATTGAAGCGCAATGGCGAAGGCAGGTTCTGGCATGCGGTGGACAGCGGTGGAGGGCAAGCGTTACAGCAATTGATTCGCCCGCAGCCGTTGCCATCGCGCCAGGCTGTGAGCGAAATTCTGGAGCTTGTACCGCTTCGGGCTACTGTCGACTCTGCCGACATGCAATACAGGCAGACAGGAAGGTTGCGAGGCGGGGCCGATAGTGATCCGGCACAGGCAAAGTCCATTGCAAAGCGCGTACGCGATCTTTATCCGCTGCTAACGGATGAGGAAGTGAAGATGTTTATCAACGAGCGTTTGAGGAGCGATCCATACGGATTGCTGAAACGGCTGGAAAAAGAGTTCCAAACGTTACGTCAGGAGTTGAAAGTGTGGAGTGCAGAAATACCTCCACCGCCAGGGGCGGGCCTGGAGTGGACACCCCTGGCACTGGCCGAGCAACTGCAGTTGCGCCAGCATTTTAGCGAAAATCTGCAAGCCATCTGGCAGCAAAAGTCGATAACACCCTATGACTCCGGTGGTGAAAGTTTTTCTTCGTTCATCGACTTCAGCGGTGAACTGCCGAACATGACTGCCAGATTCGAGTATGTGACGGAGCTTGCGCTGGAGGCACGCAATCCGAATGTGAAACTGGGCAAGTTGCTCGACAGTTTTCCCAACGTTCGCTACCTGATCCTTGAGAAGGTGCGGATGGAGGCATTCGCTCCGGGCATTTTTCAGATGCGCAACCTGCGGCATCTGGTCTTGAGGGATTGCTCACTTCGGCTGTCTGACAATGATGCGGATGGACTGGCGAGAATCGAAACGCTGACACTGTTGAGGCTTGATGAAAATCCGTTGGGTGTTGTTCCTCATCTGGGATTCATGCGCCAGTTGGAAGAGGTGTACTTGAGTGATACCGGCCTTGTTCGAGTTCCTTCCGGAGTGGAGCAACTGGAAAATCTCAAGCTGCTTGATTTGCACGATAACAATATTGTCGATATCAGAGAGGAGCTGTTTGAAATACCGGATACGCAGAATTTGTTTGTCAATTTGATCGGCAATCCGCTGGGGGAATCTGCAAGATTTCGTATCGACGAATATCTACAGGGCGCCAGTATGGATAGCAAGATTGATATAAGAACGCGAGAGCCTGTGTTTGATGATGTTTCAGATCTTTCCGACTCTTCTGATAGTGGAGTGGATTCTGAAAGCGATTGATGGCGGTTTTGGGCAAGCACGAGTGATGTGAGTTTTTGCCTGGCGGTAGTTTTTTGTTTTGGCCACCTGTTCCCTCGTTTTCTGGCGAGTGCGTGAAGGTGGCTTTTTTGTGGGTGAATGAATGTAACTTGATTGATGATTTTGGTGTTGTCGGGGGGGAGTTGTTTTAGGAAATGCTGGCGTGCTTTGGCTGGTGTTTGTGAGTTTTCAGGTTTTCTTGATTTTCAGAGTTTCTGTTTTTTAATATCTACTCTCGTTTGATCACATTTTGATATGGGGCGCTTCTGTTTTTTTATCTCTCGGAAATGTACTAATTGGTCTGCGCAATAAAGCGCTTGTCCAGTTTTTTCGGAGAAAGTTAATATGTTTGAGAATGATCTGAATATTCAACGACTCGAGGTAAAGTTTGAGTCGTCCACTGAACGTCAAAAATTACTTTATGCCAACGGCCGCATGCAAGTACGGGTGCTGGTGCTGGTTTCGGGAGAAAACGCTCAAGCAGAGGAAGTGTCGCTCCACGGGCATCCCGCTCTGGAGACGCTGAAGTTGATCAGCTATAACACCTCTGCTCCGCTTGGCGGTGACTGGAGTGTCGACGCACAGGAAAACCGTTATGCCCACGACATGGCAGGAGGGACTGCTCGCGTTATGCCGTTGGTACCTCTGGTGGGCAATCGAATTTCCGATTCATCGGAAAGTGTTCAGGTCTTCGAGTTTTGGGTGACCAGTCGGCGCCCGGGCTCGATCCAGGTTGCCGCTGAAATCATCCTGAATGGCAAAAAATACCGTAGCAATGGGCCCACCCATGAAAGCAGCATTACGCTGCAAGCGATTGCACCCAAGCTGTACCCGATCGCAAATTTCATGCTGAACAGGACCAGAGTCCTGGATTCGCCCCGTCTCTTCGAAAAACTGGAGCAGTACAGCCTGGTCTTGTATGGCGAAGGACGGCGGATCAACCTGCTTGATTGGAAAAGTCTGCAGGTTAACCATGATGCAGATTATGCAACCGAATTCTTCTCTTCGGGTGATGCCACAAAGATCTCGAGTGGGCTGAAAAGCTATGTCGGCTACATTGCTCCAATTTATGGTGCACAAGTGACGGCGCGAACCTCTCAAGGCTTTCGAACATTACCTCAGGATGTCGGAACAATATCGATACTCAGCCATTTGACAGCGGAACTTCCGAACAAACCTGAGCGCGCGGAACAGGTGGATTTGCAGGTTTTCGATGAGTTCGGTACAGAACACAGAATTCGTATCAGTCCTGATGTTGCCAATCGATCTTATAAAATAATTTGATGTGAGCTTTGAGGGTTCATGGCTTTTTTTTGCTCATTCGATCAAGTCAGCGGAGCTCTCGTTTTCATATTTTGTCTTGCAGGTTTCTGGATACTATTTCATGAGTTATCAAGCCCCCGATTTCGTGAGCTCCAATGCATTCAATTTTAGTGATTTTGTTTCCGGAGGCGTTGATCCCCGAACAGGTGTATATACCTGTGCCTTGAAACTGGGCGCTGTCCGGTCCGCCGGTCTCAATGGGCCCTCATTCAATCTTGCTCTGGGCTTCAACCCACTCAATACACGTAACGCCGGTTATGGTACGGGATGGTCGTTATCCATCAGTCGATATGACTTGCGCAGCAAAGTCATGACACTGGCCAGCGGTGAAACCTATAAAGCTTCTGAAACGAGCAATGCTTTGTTGTTCAGGGAAATGAAGCTGGAGAGTGCCAAAGTTCTGAAGGTCGGTACCGGGCATTACGAAGTCCGTTACAAGGATGGTCGGCGAGAAGAGCTAAAAGTCCACGGTGCCACCCATGTTGCCGTGCCCATGCGGATCATCGCGGCAAACGGGGCGAGCATCACCTTGAAGTACGCAACGTACAATGAGCAACCCATGCTTATTGAAGTCTCGGATGCAAAAACAACGCTGCTCAAAGTCAGCCGTACGGCTGGTAGGCTCACGATAGTTCAGAATCCGGGCACCCCGGCCAGTGCCGAGGTCTCGATGACGTTCAAGAACGATCGAGTCACGGCCATCGGTTTACCGGTCGGCAGGGGCTGGGATCTGCAGTACGAACTCATTGATGGCATCAGCTATCTGAGGCGAGTGGATTCGCCTCTTGGCGCGGTGGAAATCATGCGCTACAAGCAGGTCGGACATCTGCTCCCCACTCTTGAGGGCGCACAGAGTCTGCCGTATGTAATAGCCCACGACATTTTCGCCAGGCAGGGACAGCAGAAGGTCGTCAAGACTTACACGTATTCAGACCACAATTATTTGGGGCATGGCGTGCCATCGGATCCTGTTGATGCCGGTGACCCGCTCTACCGTGCACCCGGAAACTATCAGTACAGCTCTACCGAGCGATTGATTGTGGGAGAGAAAACTCATACCCAGATCAAGCGTACCTACAACAAATTTCATCTGTTGGTTTCTGAAGTGACCACCTGCGGTGATTCGGTGGCTTCGGTTTCTACCGAGTACCACGGTGACGTCAATAAGCCATTTACCGAGCAACCGGCGCAATTCCAGATGCCGAAGGTTCAGACTCGCCGTTACGAGAACAGCGTCAGCAAGAATAAACGCATTGAAATCTCCACCACTGAGTTCGATTCCTCCGGCAACCTGGTGAAGCAGGTACAAGCCAATGGCATCACCACGCAGTACGAATATTATCCGGACATCGATTCAGAGGACTGCCCGAAAGACCCTTTGGGCTTTATTCGCTTCTTGAAAACGAAAACCGTGGTGCCAGCGGCTGGCGGTGGTGCTTCCACCGTCACACGCTATCGCCATGCGCTTCACCCCGCCCTCGAAGGCGCAACGCTGGCCAGCGTTGTACCCGTCCAGGAAAGTTTTTTCGAACGGGTCGAAGGTCGTGAGGTTTTGCGCTCAAAGGTTGACCTGACCTACCTGAATACGCCCGGAAACCCTGCCACGCACGGCCTTTTGCAACAGCAAAGCGCCACCCGCAATGGCAAGGCGACACGCATCGAATACTCGTATGTGCTTGGCGCCGGCACGCGGGTGCTGAAGAAAACCGTGCACGGTTTTGACGGTACGACCCGCTCGACCGAGCATACGCTCTCGACCTTGAGCGGACTGATAATCTCCGAACGCGATGCTGACGACGGTGTAATCGAATTCGAATACGACAAGCTTGGCCGCCGTCTGCGCAAGTCCCTCGCGCCCGGTACGGCGCATGCCTCCTCTACTCATTGGAGTTATGAGGCCGCCAAGGGGAACGAACCCGCGACGGTGATCACGTCAGATTCGTCAGGCGGCATGCAAAAAATGACTTACGACGCACTGGGGCGTATCACCGAGGTTCAGGAAAAGGACTGTGACAATCCGGACTCGCAAGGCCGGTTTCCGATGCGCGCGATCTATACCGCCGTTCATGACAGCACGGGGCGGCCTTTTGAGGTCACTCACCGCGACTGGTGGGAAGGGCTTGTACGTGAGGTCAAATCGGATTTTTTTTACGACGACTGGGGACAGGTCAAGGAGACCCGCCATGGCGACGGGCGAATCGAGCACAGCGAGTTCGATCCGATCAGTCGCCAGCAAAAGAGCTGGCGACAGGGCATGGGCAAAACCGTCACGGTCATCAACGCTTTCGGCAAACCTGACAGCGTCGAGATATTCGATCTGAAAGACCAGAGCCTGGGCAAGACCGTCAATGAATATGACGGGCTGGGCCGGGCACTCAGTCAGACCGATCCGGCAGGCAACAAAACCCGTTATGAATATGACGTGTTCGACCGTATGGTTCGCACTATTCTGCCGGACGGCCATGTCGTGGAGACTGCGTTTGCAGCTCACAGCACCGATGAACTGGCTGTGGAAATCAAAGTGGCCGGCCTGTCACTGGGGCAGCAGATGTTCGATGGTTTGAACCGTGTGATCGAAAGTTCAGTGGGGGGACGTAAATCGGTCATCCGTTATGACGCGGGTCGCAGTCAACCCAAATCCCACACGAACCCCGCAGGTCAGGAGATCGAGTTCATCCATGCACCTGAACAGGGGGGGCAACTGACTGAGCGAAAAGCTGTGAAGGGCGACGGCGAAGGTCTGGTCACCCGCTTCACCTACGATGGCCTGAACGGGAAAACCAAAAGCTGCATCGAACAAGGTCGCGAGCGGCATTTCGAATATTTTCCTTCCGGGCGCCTGAAGTCGGAAACCACCCAATATGGCGAACACCGCAAGACCGTTTCCCATACCTATACTTTCACAGGCCTGCCCCTGACCTACGTGGATGTGCTGGGCACAAAGCATACGACCGAGTACGACACGTGGGGGCGCAGAACCTCGTTCAGGCAGGGTTCGGTGCAGGCCGGATTTTTCTATGACAAGCGCGGACTGCTGGAAAAAATCGAAACTCGCGATACCTCCTCCAAACGCCTGTTGACGACGCACCTGGTCTACGACGATATCGGGCGTGAAATTACCCGCAGTTACGAGGCCAATGGTTTACCCACCCAGACACTGACCTCCAGCTACACAGTGGCCGGCAAACTGGCGCAGAAAGTCTTGAGGCGTGGCAGTTTCGTGCTGCGCGACGAACGATTCACCTACGACGTGCGCGGGCGACTCAGTCAGTACGACTGCGACGGCAGCCAGCGGCCGAAGGATCCATACGGCAAGGAGATCGTTCAGCAAAAATTCACCTTCGATGCGCTCGACAACATTCTCTCCCTGCAAACCATCTTCCCGCAGGGGATCAACGTAACAACTTTCAGTTTCAGCCCGATCGATCCGGCGCAGCTCGTCAGGGTTACTCATTCCCATGCCGACTATCCCGCGCCGGTCACGCTGGAATACGACGCCGACGGCCGGATGATCAAGGATGATCAGGCGCGCACCCTGGCGTATGACGCCTTCGGACGTCTGATTCAGGTGAGCAATGCGCGAGGCGAGGTGGTACGTGGTTACCATTACGATGGCTTTGATCGGCTGGTCGAGCTTTCGCAGCCGCGAACGACAAATATGCAGCGCTACTATCAAAACGCCAATGTCAGCAGCGAAATCCGGGGCCAGGATTCACGCAGTGTCGTGCGCAACGACGGGTTGGTGTTGGGGCAGCAACAATCAGGAGCTGATGCGGGCAGCCGGATCTTCGGTACGGATCAACAGCAAAGTGTGTTGACTCAACTGCAAGGCGAGCAATGGGAGGACAGCGCCTACAGCCCCTACGGTTATCGTCCGGCCGAAGGCGGGCTGTTCAGCCTGGCGGGCTTCAACGGTGAGCAACTGGATGCGGTCACTGGTCTGTATCTGCTGGGCAATGGCTACCGAGCCTACAGCCCGACCCTGATGCGCTTCACCAGCCCCGACAGCATGAGCCCGTTCGGTGCGGGCGGCTTGAATACCTACGCCTACTGCCTGGGTGATCCGGTCAATCGCGTCGATCCTACGGGGCATGTTTCCTGGCAGTCGATTGCCGGGATTGCATTGGGGTTTATCGGGATTGTCGCCAGCATCGTTACTTTGGGGGCGGCCACACCGCTGGCGTTGTTTGCCATGGGGTTGGGCATTACTTCGGGCGTGGCTGCCATCGGCAGTGAACTGGCCAATGAGCTGGTGCCCCATTCTGAAGCGGGATCAATACTTGGCTGGGTAAGTCTTGGGCTGGGGATCGCGTCACTGGGCGCCGGACTGGCTGCCGGGGCAAAGGCAGCGATTAAGGCCGGAAGACAACTCGAGTCGGCATTCCGGCCGGGGCTTGCCGGCAAGGGCGCCAAAAAGGCAGCCAAGGCAATGGCAGCTCAGGACACGGCGCCACCTCCAGCCTGGACCTTGACCGAGGATTTCGCTGCGCACGATTACCTGCCCAACGGCAAGCCGGGCAACGTTTCAAGGGGTAAATACCAGGAGTTCAAAACCGACATCGCGACGAACAATAAATCGCCAATCGACGCCGCGAGAAATTATCCCGGGAGCAAATACGACCCTTATCCGAACTATGCCAATGCCAGGCCCTATAAGGGCTACGAGCATGCTCACCTGCGTCTGACTCAGGAACATCGTGTGTTCTTCCTGACAAACAAGGACACCCGGCATGTCATCATCAAGCAGGTAGGGGCGCACGACCCTGCGTGGTAACTGAAGCAATGAGGGAGCGTGAGGGGGTTACTCCGGGTTCTGTTGTCCCCGCTCTGAATGCCGGTTCAACGCCCACTCCACATGCTCCCTGACCAGCTCCGACGGATAATCCCGTCGTGCCTTCAACGCTTCCAGCACTGGAATCGTTGAAGGCGCATTCCCCAGCCCCACTGCCAGGTTGCGCAGCCAGCGCTCATAACCGGCTCGCCGCAACGGCGAGCCTTCGGTACTACTTAAAAACGTGTCTTCATCCCACATAAACAGCTCGGCCAACTCGGCATTGTCCAGATTGTGCCGTGGCTTGAAGTCGCTTTCGCCGGACGGTCGGGCGAAGCGGTTCCACGGGCAGCAGATCTGGCAGTCGTCGCAACCGAACACTCGATTGCCGATCAGCGGTCGCAGGTCTTCGGGAATGGCGTTCTTCAGTTCGATGGTCAGGTAGGAAATGCAGCGCCGTGCATCCAGCACATACGGGCCGACGAAGGCGTTGGTCGGGCAGATGTCGAGGCACGCGGTGCATCGTCCGCAATGTTCGGTACTGTGCGGTTCATCCACTGGCAGCGGCAGGTCGACGAACAGTTCGCTGAGAAAGAAGTAACTGCCGGCCTTGCGGTTGAGCACCAGGGTGTTTTTGCCGATCCAGCCCAGGCCCGCCTGTTCGGCGATGGCCTTTTCCAGCACCGGCGCACTGTCGACGAAGGCGCGGAAACCGAACGGGCCGATTTCGGACTGAATCCTGTCTGCCAGTTGTTGAACGCGTTTACGGATCAACTTGTGATAATCGCGGCCCAAGGCATAACGCGAGATGTAGGCTTTTTCCGGTTTGGCCAGCAATTGCGCCATTTGCGTGTCGCCCGGCAGGTAGTCCATGCGCAGCGACACCACGCGCAAGGTGCCCGGCACCAGCTCTTCGGGGTGCGAACGTTTGCTGCCATGGGCGCCCATGTAATCCATTTCGCCGTGGTAGCCAGCCTCGAGCCAGCGTTGCAGGTGCTGTTCATGCTCGGCCAGGTCCAGACCGCTGATGCCGACTTGCTGGAAGCCCAGCTCGCGGCCCCAGTCCTTGATGGATTGGGCGAGGGCAGGCAGATCTGTGGTGATGGCGGACATGAGGCAAGAGAAACCGGAGCTGAGGTGCGTATAATTCTGCCAGACATCGGAGCCCGAAGACGCATGCCGCACACTAAAGATCAATTACCCGACGCGCTGTACCGTGCCGCGCAGGTGCGGGAACTCGACGCACGGCTGATCGCCGCCGGCACGCCGGGCTTCGAATTGATGCAGCGTGCCGCTCATGCCACCTGGCGCGCACTGGTGCGCCAATGGCCGGCCGCGAATGAAATGACGGTACTGGCGGGGCACGGCAACAACGCCGGCGATGGTTATCTGGTGGCGGCGCTGGCCCATCGGGCGGGTTGGCAGGTTCAGGTACTGGCTGTCGGCGACCCGCAACGTCTGAAGGGCGATGCCGCCGTGGCCCACGCCGAAGCCGTGGCCGGTGGTGTCTCGATTGCTCCATGGGATCTCTCCTGCGAGTTGCGCGGTATCGTCGTTGACGCGTTGCTCGGCACCGGCCTGAGCGGTGAGGTGCGTGAGCCCTATGCCGCTGCGATTGCGGCGATCAATGCCAGCGGACTGCCGGTGGTGGCGGTCGATATCCCTTCCGGATTGTGCGCCGATACCGGTCATGCGCTGGGTGATGCGGTGTACGCCGACCTCACCGTGACTTTCATCGGCCTGAAGCTCGGGCTGTTCACGGGCGCGGCAGCGGATCACGTCGGCGAACTGCTGTTTAACGATCTGCAGGCTTCGGCCGAAAACTTCAGTGACATTCCTGCCGCCGCTCAACGGCTTGATGTGGCTAACCTGCCGCGTCTGGCTGCTCGTGCGCCCGCTGCGCACAAGGGGCGATTCGGTCATGTGCTGCTGGTCGGTGGCGATCACGGCTTTGGCGGGGCGATTCTGCTCAGCACCGAAAGTGCCTTGCGCAGCGGGGCCGGCATGGTTTCGCTGGCGACCCGTCCGGAACATGTGCCGGCGGCGCTGAGCCGGATACCGGAAGCCATGGTGCTGGGCACTTCTTCGGCCAATCAATTGATGGGGCTGCTGGAAAAGGTGTCCGTGCTGGTGGTCGGGCCAGGGCTGGGTCAGGCCAGTTGGGGCAGGGCGCTGTTGTCGGCCGCTGCCAATGCCTCGCTGCCGCAGGTGTGGGATGCCGATGCGCTGAACCTGCTGGCCTCCGGTCTTGTCAGTTTGCCCAAGGGTTGCGTGATCACGCCGCATCCGGGTGAGGCGGCGCGCCTTCTGGGGATCAGCACCGCCGACGTGCAGGCCGATCGTCCGGCGGCGGCGCTGGCGTTGAGCGAAAAATATACAGCGGTAGTGGTGTTAAAGGGCGCCGGCAGTCTTATCGCCGATCCCGACAGACGTCTGGCTTTGTGTCATCAAGGCCATCCGGCCATGGCCACTGCCGGGCTTGGCGATGTACTGGCCGGCCTGATCGGCGCGCTGCTGGCCCAGGGCATGAATGCGTTCGACGCGGCTTGTCTGGCTGTCTGGCTGCACGCCAACGCCGGTCTGCAACAAGGTAAATTCGGCCGTGGGCTGGCGGCCAGTGATCTGATTCCAGCCATTCGTCAGTTGTTGGAGGAGCATGCACCGTGTCTGAAGTAACCCTTTATCTGGCCGATGAACAGGCCATGAGCGACTTTGGCGCACGCATCGCCCGTATCACACAGGGCCATGGCCTGATCTTTCTTGAAGGCAACCTCGGGATGGGCAAAACCACGCTGTCGCGGGGCATCATTCGCGGTCTGGGGCACGTCGGGGCGGTGAAAAGTCCGACCTTCACCCTGGTCGAACCCTACGAAATCGGCGACGTGCGCGCGTTTCACTTCGACCTGTATCGTCTGGTCGATCCGGAAGAGCTGGAGTTTCTCGGCATTCGCGACTATTTCGAAGACGACGCCCTGTGCCTGATCGAATGGCCCGATAAAGGTGCAGGCTTTTTGCCAAAGCCTGACCTGACCATTACCATTAGCCCGCAAGACAGCGGACGTTCGCTGACCATTTTATCCCAGGGCTCGCGCGGCGAGGCCTGGTGTGCCGCTTTGGCATTGGAAACCAATTGAATGATGGGGTTAGGTATGCGCTTTCGCGCGTTGGTGGCTGCCGCTGGACTGATGTTGATGGCAGTAACCGTCAACGCCGTGGCCGACACGAAGGTCAACAGCGTGCGCCTCTGGCGGGCGCCGGACAATACGCGACTGGTATTTGACCTGACAGGCCCGGTGCAGCACAGCGTCTTCACGCTGACCGCGCCGGATCGTCTGGTGATCGATATCAACGGCGCCACCCTCGGCGCGCCGCTGAATGTGCAGACCGCCAACACGCCGATCACTGCCATGCGCTCGGCCCAGCGCACGCCGACCGACCTGCGGGTGGTCATCGACCTCAAAAAAGCTGTCACCCCGAAAAGCTTCTCGCTGGCGCCGAATGCGCAGTACGGCAACCGTCTGGTGGTCGACCTGTTCGACAACCCGTCCGACGCCGCACCGCCGCCTGCGCCGACGCCGTCGGTCGCAACCGTTCCGGCGGTGCCGGTCACCCCGGCCGAACCCGCGATCAAACTGCCACCGGCACCCGCCGGCAAGCGCGACATCATTGTGGTCATCGACGCCGGTCACGGTGGCGAAGACCCGGGTGCGTCGGGCTCGCGCGGCCAGCGTGAAAAAGACGTGGTACTGCAGATCGCCCGTGAGCTCCAGCGTCAGGTCAACGGCATGAAAGGCTTCCGCGCCGAACTGACCCGTACCGGCGACTACTTCATCCCGCTGCGCGGCCGTACTGAAATTGCCCGCAAGAAGGGCGCCGACCTGTTCGTCTCGATCCACGCCGACGCCGCGCCGTCTGCGGCCGCGTTCGGTGCCTCGGTGTTCGCCCTTTCCGACCGTGGTGCCACCTCGGAAACTGCCCGTTGGCTGGCCGACAGCGAAAACCGTTCCGACCTGATCGGCGGTGCCGGCAACGTCAGCCTCGACGACAAGGACCGGATGCTCGCCGGCGTTCTGCTCGACCTGTCGATGACCGCCTCGCTGACCTCCAGCCTCAACGTCGGCCAGAAAGTCCTGACCAACATTGGCCGGGTCACCCCGCTGCACAAGCAGCGCGTGGAGCAAGCCGGGTTCATGGTGCTGAAGTCGCCGGACATCCCGTCGATCCTGGTGGAAACCGGCTTCATCTCAAACGCCAACGAAGCTTCGAAACTCTCGGCCGCGAGCCACCAGCAGGCGCTGGCGCGTTCGATCAGCAGCGGCGTGCGCCAGTTCTTCCAGCAGAATCCGCCACCGGGCACTTACATCGCCTGGTTGCGCGATTCGGGCAAAATCGCTCAAGGGCCGCGTGATCACCGAGTGGGTCCGGGTGAGACCGTGGCGATGATTGCCGTGCGGTATCAGATCTCGCCGGCTACGCTGCGCAGCGCCAACAATCTGAAAAGCGATGATTTGAAAGTCGGTCAGCACCTGACCATTCCCGGCACCGAACTGGCGTCCAAAGAATGAATCAGGTCCTGAACGCTGCCCGCATCGAACTGCTCAGCCCGCGGCTGGCGAACCAGATCGCCGCCGGCGAGGTGGTCGAACGCCCGGCCTCGGTGATCAAGGAGCTGCTGGAAAACAGCCTCGACTCCGGCGCCAGGCGTATCGACGTCGATGTCGAACAGGGCGGCGTCAAACTGCTGCGGGTGCGTGACGACGGCAGCGGTATCTCTGCCGATGACTTGCCGCTGGCTCTGGCCCGTCACGCCACCAGCAAGATCCGCAACCTGGAAGACCTCGAACAGGTGATGAGCCTGGGTTTTCGCGGCGAAGCCCTGGCTTCGATCAGCTCCGTGGCACGCCTGACCCTGACTTCGCGCACCCGCGATGCTGATCAGGCCTGGCAAGTCGAGACCGAGGGGCGCGACATGGCACCCCGCGTGCAGCCGGCGGCGCACCCGGTCGGCACCTCGGTGGAAGTCCGTGACCTGTTCTTCAACACCCCGGCACGACGCAAATTCCTCAAGACCGAAAAAACCGAATTCGATCACCTGCAAGAAGTGATCAAGCGTCTGGCGCTGGCGCGTTTCGACGTGGCGTTCCATCTGCGCCACAACGGCAAGATCATCCTCAGCCTGCACGAGGCCCACGATGATGCGGCCCGCGCCCGGCGTGTGGCGGCGATCTGCGGTTCGGGTTTTCTTGAGCAGGCCTTGCCGATCGAGATTGAGCGCAATGGCCTGCACCTGTGGGGTTGGGTCGGTCTGCCGACCTTCAACCGCAGTCAGGCGGACTTGCAGTATTTCTTCGTCAACGGCCGCGCGGTACGCGACAAACTGGTGGCTCACGCGGTGCGTCAAGCCTATCGCGATGTGTTGTTCAATGGCCGGCATCCGACGTTCGCACTGTTTTTCGAGGTCGATCCGGCAGCGGTCGACGTCAACGTGCACCCGACCAAACACGAAGTGCGCTTCCGTGACGGGCGCATGGTGCATGACTTCCTGTATGGCACCTTGCACCGTGCGCTCGGTGATGTGCGGCCGGAGGATCAGCTTGCCGGTTCGGTCACCACCGCGATCGTCCGGCCAACCGGCCTTGAAGCCGGTGAATTCGGGCCGCAGGGCGAAATGCGTCTGGCGGCCAACGCGTTGCTGGAGCAGCCGCAGGCGCAGCCGGCCTTCAATACCTCGTCGGGCGCCAGCGCTGGCGGCGCTTATCAGTATCAATACACGCCGCGTCCGCAATCGACCGTGCCGGTTGCCGAGGCGCAGGCTGCGTATCGCGAGTTTTTTGCGCCGCTGCCCGAAGCGAATGCCAACGCGCTGCCGGCCGGTCAGGAAGACATTCCGCCGCTGGGCTACGCGCTGGCGCAGCTCAAGGGCATCTACATTCTGTCCGAGAACGCCCAGGGTCTGGTTTTGGTGGACATGCACGCCGCTCACGAGCGGATCATGTACGAGCGGCTGAAGATTGCCATGGCCAGCGAAGGCCTGAGTGGCCAGCCGCTGCTGGTGCCGGAATCGCTGGCGGTCAGTCAGCGCGAGGCCGATTGCGCTGAAGAGCATGCGGCATGGTTCCAGCGCCTCGGTTTTGAATTGCAGCGCCTTGGCCCGGAAACCCTGGCCATCCGGCAGATCCCGGCCCTGCTCAAACAGGCCGAAGCCAACCGTCTGGTGGGCGACGTATTGTCGGATCTGATGGAGTACGGCACCAGCGACCGCATCCAGGCCCATCTGAATGAACTGCTCGGCACCATGGCCTGCCACGGCGCGATCCGCGCCAACCGGCGCCTGGCCCTGCCGGAAATGAACGGCCTGCTACGCGACATGGAAAACACCGAGCGCAGCGGTCAATGCAACCATGGCCGACCGACCTGGACCCAGCTGGGCCTGGACGATCTGGACAAACTGTTCCTGCGCGGTCGTTGATGAGCCAGCTTCCTCCAGCGATTTTCCTGATGGGCCCGACCGCTGCGGGCAAGACCGACCTGGCCATCGAGCTGACCAAGGTGCTGCCGTGCGAGCTGATCAGTGTCGATTCGGCGCTGGTCTATCGCGGCATGGACATTGGCACCGCCAAGCCTTCCAGGGAACTGCTGGCTGAGTATCCTCATCGTCTGATCGACATTCTCGATCCGGCCGAAGCGTATTCTGCAGCGGATTTCCGTCGCGATGCACTGGTGGCCATGGCCGAGATCACCGCACGCGGAAAAATTCCGCTGCTGGTGGGCGGCACGATGCTCTATTACAAGGCTTTGATCGAAGGCCTTGCGGACATGCCGGCGGCCGATCCTGAAGTTCGCGCGCAGATCGAAGAAGAGGCTGCACGCCTTGGCTGGCAGGCCCTGCACGATCAACTGGCGATAATCGACCCAGAGTCGGCGGCACGCATCCATCCGAACGATCCGCAACGACTGAGTCGTGCGCTGGAAGTTTACCGGGTCAGCGGTCAGAGCATGACTGAACTGCGGCTGAAGCAATCTGTACAAAGTACCGAAGCGGCCGCATCGGGACTGCAACAATTGCCCTATACTGTCGCGAACCTGGCGATTGCTCCAACTAATCGGCAGGTACTGCACGAGCGCATTAAACAAAGATTCACAAATATGCTGGAACAGGGATTCATCGACGAGGTCGTAGCCCTGCGTAATAGAAGTGACCTGCATGCCGGGTTGCCGTCTATACGTGCGGTAGGCTACCGCCAGGTCTGGGACTTCCTGGATGGCAAGCTGACGTCGGCCGAGATGCAGGAGCGGGGCATCATCGCCACGCGCCAATTGGCCAAACGCCAGTTCACCTGGCTGCGCAGCTGGAAAGATTTACACTGGCTCGACAGTCTGGATTGCGACAATCTGCCACGCGCCTTGAAATACCTTGGGACGATCTCCATATTGAGCTGAGTCCTTGCAATTGCCGTCTATCCTTGGGGGTGTGGCGGCAAAAGCCATCTGTTTACCTATTTTTTATATTGAATCCTTAAAGGAGTGCGGCACATGTCAAAAGGGCATTCGCTACAAGACCCTTACTTGAATACTTTACGTAAAGAGAAAGTGGGGGTTTCCATCTACCTGGTGAACGGGATCAAACTGCAAGGCACGATCGAGTCGTTCGACCAGTTCGTTATCCTGCTGAAAAACACCGTCAGCCAGATGGTTTACAAACACGCTATCTCTACAGTCGTGCCGGTTCGTCCAATTCGTCTGCCTAGCGCAACCGAATCCGAAGCAGGTGACGCTGAGCCAGGTAACGCCTGATAGGAGTCTCCTTTGTTCTTTGAGCGCCACGGTGGTGGTGAACGAGTCATCCTCGTTCACTTGGATGGACAGGACCCTGAGGCGCGCGAAGATCCGCAGGAGTTTCAGGAACTGGCAAATTCGGCTGGCGCCGAGACCGTTGCGTTTTTTAACGTGCCGCGTCATCGGCCAACCGCCAAATACCTGATTGGCAGCGGCAAGGTCGAGGAACTGCGCGACCTGGTCCACGCCGAAGAAGCCGATCTGGTGATCTTCAATCACGTCCTCACGCCCAGTCAGGAACGTAACCTCGAACGTGTTTTCGAGTGTCGCGTGATCGACCGTACCGGTCTGATTCTCGATATTTTCGCCCAACGCGCCCGTACCCATGAGGGCAAGCTCCAGGTAGAACTGGCCCAGCTTGACCACATGAGCACCCGGCTGGTTCGCGGCTGGACTCACCTTGAGCGTCAGGGTGGTGGTATCGGCATGCGCGGCCCGGGTGAAACCCAGCTCGAAACCGACCGGCGACTGCTGCGGGTTCGCCTGCGCCAGATCAAGGGCCGGCTGGAAAAAGTGCGTAGCCAGCGCGAACAGTCGCGTCGCGGCCGCTCGCGTGCGGATATTCCTACCGTTTCTCTGGTGGGATACACCAACGCCGGTAAATCCACGCTGTTCAATAACGTGACGAAGTCCGAGGTTTACGCGGCTGACCAACTGTTCGCCACGCTGGACCCGACCCTGCGCCGTCTGGATCTGGACGACCTGGGGCCGATTGTCCTGGCCGACACGGTGGGTTTCATCCGCCACTTGCCGCACAAACTGGTCGAGGCATTTCGGTCTACGCTCGAAGAGTCGAGCAACTCCGACCTGCTGTTGCACGTGATCGATGCGGCCGAACCGGATCGCATGTTGCAGATCGAGCAGGTGATGGTGGTGCTGGGCGAGATCGGTGCCCAGGACTTGCCGATCCTCGAGGTCTATAACAAACTCGATTTGCTTGAAGGCGTTGAGCCACAAATCCAGCGCGATGAAAACGGCAAGCCCCAACGGGTCTGGCTGTCGGCGCGTGATGGCACCGGTCTGGAATTGCTCGAGCAGGCGATTGCCGAGTTGTTGGGCAGCGACCTGTTCGTGGGAACGTTGCGCCTGCCTCAGCGGTTCGCGCGTCTGCGTGCCCAGTTCTTCGAGCTGGGCGCGGTACAGAAAGAAGAACACGACGAAGAAGGGGTCAGCTTGCTGGCCGTTCGATTGCCACGCTCGGAGCTCAATCGACTGGTCAGTCGTGAAGGCGTTGTGCCGACGGAGTTCATCGAGCAACACACTTTGCAATAAAAGCCTGGCAAAGCGGTTGTGCCGCAACGGCAGGCATTCTGTAGCATTGGTCGGCGCGCCGTGGGTGCGTCTTTGCTTTATCAGATGGAGAGCGCTATGGCTTGGAATGAGCCGGGTGGCAACTCGAACAATCAGGATCCTTGGGGTGGCAAGCGTCGCAACAACGGCGACCGCAAGGGGCCGCCGGATCTCGACGAGGCCTTCCGAAAGCTGCAGGAAAGCCTGAACGGGTTGTTCGGTGGTGGAAAAAAACGCGGTGATGACGGTGGTGGCTCGGGCAAGAGCGGCGGCTTCGGCGGCCTGCTCGGCATCGGCCTTGTCGTGCTGGCGGCCGTCTGGCTGTACAGCGCGGTGTACGTCGTGGACGAGCAGGAGCAAGCCGTGGTGCTGCGCTTCGGCAAGTACTACGAGACTGTCGGTCCCGGTCTGAACATCTACTTCCCGCCGATCGACAAGAAGTACATGGAGAACGTCACGCGTGAGCGTGCCTACACCAAGCAGGGCCAGATGCTGACCGAAGACGAGAACATCGTCGAAGTGCCGCTGACCGTGCAGTACAAGATCAGCAACCTGCAAGACTTCGTGCTGAACGTCGACCAGCCGGAAATCAGCCTGCAACATGCGACCGACAGTGCGCTGCGCCATGTGGTGGGTTCCACCGCGATGGACCAGGTGCTGACCGAAGGTCGTGAGCTGATGGCCAGCGAGATCAAGGAGCGTCTGCAACGTTTCCTCGATACCTATCGCACCGGTATCACCGTCACCCAGGTCAACGTACAGAGCGCAGCGGCACCGCGTGAAGTGCAGGAAGCCTTCGATGACGTGATCCGCGCCCGTGAAGACGAGCAGCGTTCGCGCAACCAGGCTGAAACCTACGCCAACGGCGTGGTGCCGGAAGCCCGTGGTCAGGCCCAGCGTATCCTTGAAGATGCCAACGGTTACCGTGACGAAACGGTCTCGCGCGCCAAGGGTGAGGCAGATCGCTTCACCAAGCTGGTCGCCGAGTATCGCAAGGCGCCCGAGGTCACTCGCCAGCGTCTGTACCTGGACACCATGCAGGAAGTCTTCAGCAGCACCAGCAAGGTACTCGTGACCGGCAACAAGAACGGCCAGAGCAACCTGCTTTACCTGCCGCTGGACAAGATGATTCAGAACAGTTCGGGCAGTAATGCGCCGGTCACCGGTTCGGCTGCCGCCAGCAACAACACGGACGTCACGCCGCATGTCACTGACCTGCCGCAGTCGCGTACAAGGGAGACCCGCTGATGAGCAATAAATCGCTGATCGCCCTGATCGTTGGCGTTGTTGTAGTACTGGTTGGCTGGAACTGCTTCTACATCGTCGCTCAGACCGAGCGTGCGGTGCTGCTGCAATTCGGTCGCGTGGTTCAGGCTGACGTTCAGCCAGGTCTGCATGTGAAAGTGCCTTACGTTAACCAGGTGCGTAAATTCGACGCACGTCTGATGACGCTGGATGCACCGACACAACGCTTCCTGACGCTGGAAAAGAAAGCCGTGATGGTCGATGCCTACGCCAAGTGGCGCGTGAAAGATGCCGAGCGCTTCTACACCGCGACTTCCGGCCTCAAGCAGATTGCCGACGAGCGTCTGTCCCGTCGTCTGGAATCGGGCCTGCGTGACCAGTTCGGCAAGCGCACCCTGCACGAAGTGGTGTCGGGTGAGCGCGATGCGCTGATGGCTGACATCACCGCGTCGCTGAACAAGATGGCGGAAAAAGAGCTGGGTATCGAAGTGGTCGATGTCCGGGTCAAGGCCATCGATCTGCCGAAAGAAGTGAACCGCAGCGTGTTCGAACGTATGAGCACCGAGCGTGAGCGTGAAGCTCGCGAGCACCGCGCCAAGGGTAACGAGCTGGCTGAAGGCATCCGTGCCGACGCCGATCGTCAACGACGCGTGCTGCTGGCTGAAGCCTATCGTGAATCCGAGGAGATTCGCGGTGACGGTGACGCCCAGGCCGCTGCGATCTACTCCAAGGCCTACGGTCAGGATCAGGAGTTCTACGGTTTCTACCGTAGCCTTCGTGCCTACCGTGAAAGCTTCGCGAACAAATCCGACGTCCTGGTCCTTGACCCAAGCAGCGACTTCTTCCGTTACCTGGAAAAGTCCAAGCCTTGATACGACGTTGACCTGAATCATTCCGCCCGGCGGCTAAAACCTCGGGCGGGGTGATCCTTTGGGAAAACGTGTGTATGATGCGGCAGCCGGGAAATTCCCGGCTTTTTTGCGTCTGCACGTTTGATTGCTGTTTTTGTTGCAGAAGATCGGGTTGAATGGCCCGACAGTTTTTCGAGGAAAGTGATGGGCGAAGCCGGTAACAGGCCTTTCGCCGCGTCGTTCATGCGCGTGCGTTTTGAACGGGCCGGTCATTTTCTGCTTCACTCAAGGCTCGCCCTCGGGCTGGCCGCCCGGATCTAAGGGGAATGGCGTAATGGCAACGGTAGACCGCTGGCTGCTGCCAGATGGCATCGAAGAAGTACTGCCACCGGAAGCGGCGCGCATTGAAGTCGCGCGTCGTCAGGTGTTGGATCTGTTCCAGAGCTGGGGTTACGAATTTGTCGTGACTCCCCATATCGAGTACCTGGAATCCCTGCTGACCGGCGCGGGCCAGGACCTGGATCTGCGTACCTTCAAGGTCATCGACCCGCAATCGGGCCGGCAGATGGGTTTCCGTGCAGACATCACGCCGCAAGTGGCGCGCATCGATGCGCACACCCTGCGTCGCGAAGGCCCGAGCCGTCTGTGCTACGCCGGCAGCGTGCTGCATGCCCAGCCGCGTGCCTTGTCGTCCTCGCGCAGCCCGATCCAGCTGGGCGCCGAGTTGTACGGCGATGCGAGCCCGAGCAGCGACGTTGAAGTCATCAGCCTGATGCTGGCCATGTTGCAACTGGCCGACGTGCCGGACGTGCACATGGACCTCGGGCATGTCGGCATCTACCGCGGTCTGGCCCAGGCGGCCGGTCTGTCGGGTGAAGTCGAGCAGCAGTTGTTCGACGCGTTGCAACGCAAGGCCATCGACGAGGTCATTACCTTGACCGAAGGCCTGCCTGCCGATCTGTCCGGCATGTTGCGCGCGCTGGTCGACCTGTGCGGCGGCCGCGAAGTGCTGAGCGCTGCCCGCGAGCGTCTGGCCAATGCGCCGGCGCCGGTACTGGCGGCGCTGGAAGATTTGCTGGCGATCGCCGAGCGTCTGTCGGTGCGTTTCCCCGAACTGCCGCTGTACTTCGACCTGGGCGAGCTGCGCGGTTATCACTACCACACCGGTGTGGTGTTCGCGGTGTTCGTGCCGGGTGTTGGCCAGTCCATCGCCCAGGGCGGTCGCTACGACGACATCGGCGCCGACTTCGGTCGCGCCCGTCCGGCAACCGGCTTCTCCACCGATTTGAAAACCCTGGTGACCCTGGGGCGTGCTGAGATCGAGCTACCGTCTGGCGGTATCTGGATGCCTGACAGTACGGATGCGGCACTCTGGCAGCAGGTTTGCCAGTTGCGCAGTGAGGGTCAGCGTGTCGTTCAGGCGTTGCCTGGACAACCTTTGGCCGCCGCCCGTGATGCGGACTGCGACCGGCAATTGATCCAGCAGAACGGGCTTTGGCAAGTATCGCCACTGGCTTCTTGAGTTTTCCTGCCGGCTGACGCCGGCACCAAGTTTGCGCGAATGAGGACAAGTGTTATGGGTAAGAATGTCGTAGTCCTGGGCACCCAATGGGGTGATGAGGGCAAAGGCAAGATCGTTGATCTGCTGACCGAACATGCTGCCGCCGTAGTGCGCTACCAGGGTGGCCACAACGCCGGTCACACTCTGGTGATCGACGGTGAAAAAACCGTCTTGCACCTGATCCCGTCGGGCGTGCTGCGCGAAGGCGTGCAGTGCCTGATCGGCAACGGCGTGGTGGTTGCACCTGACGCCCTGCTGCGCGAGATCACCAAGCTGGAAGAGAAAGGCGTACCGGTGCGCGAGCGCCTGCGTATCAGCCCTTCCTGCCCGCTGATCCTGTCCTTCCACGTGGCGCTGGACCAGGCCCGTGAAAAGGCCCGTGGCGAGCTGAAGATCGGTACGACCGGTCGCGGCATCGGCCCGGCTTACGAAGACAAGGTTGCACGTCGTGGCCTGCGTGTTGGCGACCTGCTCAACATGCCGCGCTTTGAAGACAAGCTGCGTGAACTGGTGGACTACCACAACTTCATGCTGGTCGGGTACTACAAAGAGCCTGCCATCGAGTACGAAAAGACTCTGGCCGAGTGCAAGGAATACGCCGAGCTGCTCAAGCCGCTGATGCTGGACGTGACTGCCGAGCTGCACGACCTGCGTCGCGCCGGCAAAGACATCATGTTCGAAGGCGCCCAGGGTTCGTTGCTCGACATCGACCACGGCACCTACCCGTACGTGACCAGCTCCAACACCACCGCTGGTGGCGTGGCGACTGGTTCGGGCGTTGGCCCGATGTTCCTGGATTACATCCTGGGCATCACCAAGGCTTACACCACTCGCGTGGGTTCGGGTCCTTTCCCGACCGAGCTGTTCGACGAAGTCGGTGCGCACCTGGCCAAACAAGGTCACGAGTTCGGTGCTACCACCGGCCGTGCCCGTCGTTGCGGCTGGTTCGACGCCGTTATCCTGCGTCGCGCTATCGATGTGAACAGCATCTCGGGCATCTGCCTGACCAAGCTGGACGTACTCGACGGCCTGGAAACCATCAACATCTGCACCGGCTACAAAGATGCACAAGGCAACGCCGTTGCGCCGACTGACGCTGACAGCTACGTAGGCCTGCAGCCTGTGTACGAAGAAGTGCCGGGCTGGACCGAATCGACCGTGGGTGCCAAAACCCTGGAAGAGCTGCCGGCTAACGCTCGTGCCTACATCAAACGCGTTGAAGAGTTGATCGGCGCGCCGATCGACATTATTTCGACGGGTCCGGACCGCAACGAAACCATCGTTCTGCGTCATCCGTTCGCTTGATAAGTCGTTGATGTAAAAAACAAAGGCCCCTTCATCGGGGCCTTTGTCGTTTATGCCTGTTGGACGGCATGACCTTTGCTGTGATTCTGTCTACAAGAGTGCCATCAAATTAATGGCGTCAGAAGTAGAGGGATTCAAAGTGTCAGCCGTTCTCTCACTGTTACAAAGCCGTCTGTTACGGCCCGTGTTCGTTACCCTTGGTATCGCCCTTTTGGTGCAGGTGCTGGTGGCCGTCGCCCTGACGCGGAGCACTGTCACCGCGCTGGAAGCCGATCTCGGTACTCGCCTGGGCGCCGACAGCCAGAAGTTGTCCGGTGAACTGGAGCAGGCCGGTCGCGAAGTCACCTCGAGTCTCGACAACCTGTCCTCAAGTACCCGTCAGCGTCTCACCGCCGGTCTTTCTTCGCGCCTGAAGGAAGAGCAGGCGCAGCTGCGTGCGACCCTGGAAAAAGACCTGAAGGATTCGGCCAATGACATGGCCCAGTTGCTGGCCTCGGTGGCGCCCCGTGCCATGTGGGACAGCGACGTGCCGACCCTGTCCGAATTCGCCCGCCGGGCCCAGCGCAATCCCAATGTGCTGTTCGTGGTGTATGACGACGCCACCGGCCAGCATCTGACCCGCTACCTCAACCGCGAAAACCCGATCAACAAGGCCCTTTTGGAAAAGGGCCAGGGTGAGCGGGCACTGGATAAAGTGCTGGATGCGGCGAAGAACGATCCGTCGGTTTACTACGTTGAGGCCTCGATCAACCCCAATGGCGTGGAAATCGGCAAGGTGTTGATGGGTGTCTCGACCGCCTCGGTTGAAACCGATCTGGCGGCGCTCGATCAGCGCTTCACGGCGTTGATTGCCAGCAGCGATCAGCTGGTTGGCGACAGCCTCAAGGGCGCCGCTGCCGACAGTGCCACCGCCATGCGTGCGCGCCTGCAATCGGCGCAATCCACGGCTGCCGAGATGAAGGCCAACACCACCAGCACCGTGCAGGACGCTGCAGCAACCCTTCGTTGGCGCATCGGCATGGGCCTGGCGCTGGTCGGTGCCGGCGTGCTGTTGCTGCTGGCCGTGGTGCTCGGTCATCGAGTGGTCAATCGCCTGAAAATGCTCAACGCCGCCATGGATGATCTGGCAGCAGGCGAGGGTGATCTGACCAAGCGCGTGCAGATCAACAGCAAGGACGAAATCGGCGACATGGCCTCGGCGGTCAACCGCTTTGTGGATAAGTTGCAGCCGATCGTGCGCGAGGCCGGGGATGTGGCTCAGCGTACCGGTGTGGAAATCGGCGCCATGACTCTGCGCAACGCCGGTGCCGATGCGGCGGCCGGAATGCAGCGCGATGAAGTGGCCGAGAGTCTGCGGGCGCTTTCGCAAATGGCCGACGAAGCACAATCGGAAAGCCATGCGATGCAGGCCGCACTGAAGCAGGTTGTGGATATTCGCCAGGCCACCGACGAGAACACTCGCACCTCGGCGAAGGTCGGCAGCCTGATCGAGGCGCTGGCGGGGCAGGTCGACACGGGGGCGAAAGTCATCGAGCGGCTGGCGCAGCAGAGCGAGCAGATCGAAGTGGTGCTGACGGTGATTCACGGCATCGCCGAGCAGACCAACCTGCTGGCGCTCAACGCGGCCATCGAAGCGGCCCGGGCCGGTGAAACCGGACGCGGGTTTGCAGTGGTGGCGGACGAAGTCCGCGCGCTGGCGAGCAAGACCCAAAGCTCCACCGGCGACATTCAGGCGCACATCGTGGCCTTGCAGCAGGGTGCCCGTGAGGCGGTGGAGGCGATCGGTCAGGCCGGGCGTCAGGCCAGCGAAGGTTTGCTGGTGCTGCGTGACAGCGCGCGGTTGCAGCAGTCGGTGCAGGCGTCGGTCGAGCAGGTGCATGCGGCGATTGGTCTGGCGACTCAGGCAGCGGCGCATCAGGCGCAGGGCGCGCAGGCCGTGCGTGGGCGCGTCGAGACGATTCATGCCCAGGCCGAGAAGGCTGCACAGGCAGTGGTGGAAACCACGGCCAGCGGCAAGGTGCTGGATGGTCTGGCGGCGCAGCTCAAGGCCAGTCTGGGGCAATTCCGGGCCTGATACTCCGGGCAAAAAAAATCGCAGCCTCGGCTGCGATTTTTTTATCGGCTCAAATACATCCGGGTTGTCAGCAGGTAGACGGGCAATCCCGACACCACAATCAACAAGGCCGCATAAGGCGCCGCCGCTGCGAACTCGACATTGGCGGTGTGCGCCCAGACCTCGGTCGCCAATGTGTTGAGCCCGGTCGGGCTCAGCAGCAATGTCGCCGTCAGTTCCTTCATGGCATCCAGAAACACCAGCGCAAACGCCGCGCCCAGTGCCGGGAAGATGATCGGCAGGGTCACTCGACAGAACGCCGTAAACGAAGATGCGCCCAGTGTACGGGCGGCTTCTTCCAGTTGCGGCGCGGCCTTGTTCAGCGCCGTGCGAATCGGTGCCTGAGCCAGTGGCAGAAACAGCAGCGCGTAAGCGATCAGCAATAGCGCGGAGGTCTGGTACAGCACCGGCACGTAATGCAGGGCGAAATACACCAGCGTCAACGCAATCACCAATCCCGGCAGGGCGTGCAGCAGATAGGGCAGGCGTTCGGCCCAGATCGCCAGTTGGCCTTTGTAGCGCACCACCAGCAACCCGACCGGCACTGCCAGCACCAGACACAATCCCGCGCCACCCAGCGAGAGCGCCAGCGACGACAGCAATGCTTCGGTGATCGCCGCCACGGGGAATGCCGCTGACGATCCCACGGCGAGCCAGTAAGCCAGCATGCCCAGCGGAATCCCGCTGCCGACAATCGCCAGCATCAGGCAATACAGCTGACCGGCGATCGCCCAAGGCCCGAGTCGCACTTGTTCAGCCCGACGCGCCGCGCCCTGGCCGGTGCGCACATGACGGCCCTTGCCGCGAACGCGCAACTCCAGCCACAACAGCATCAAGCACAGCGCCAGCAATACCGCCGACAGCATCGCCGCGTTGGCATTGCTGAATTCCAGTTCGAATTGCTGATAGATCGCGGTGGTGAAGGTTTGCAGGCCAATGATCGACAGTGCGCCGAATTCCACCAGCATGTGCAGCGCGATCAGCAACGAGCCGGCCAGCAGTGAAGGCCAGAGTAAGGGCAGTGTGACGCGGAAAAACACGCCCCAGCGATTCTGTCCCAGCGTGCGAGCCGATTCTTCAAGAGAGGGATCGAGATTGCGCAGGGTTGCCGCCACCGGCAGAAAGATCAGCGGGTATTTCGACAGGCTCATTACCAGGATTGCCCCGCCAAGCCCTTCGAACTGTGCGCTCAATGAAACCCAGGTAAAGCTGCTGACGAATGCCGGTACAGCGAACGGCAGGCAAAGTATCACGCCCCACAGCCGTCGGCCCGGCAGATTGCTGCGTTCCAGCAACCAGGCCAGCGACAGGCCGATCACGCCACAGGTCACAGTCACGCCAACCATCAGCGCCAGCGTGTTGCGCAGCAGGCCAAACACGTAAGGGCGCCACAGCAAGTGCAGCGCTTCGGTCCATCCCGCCTGCCAGGCTTTGAGCCCGACGTAGGCCAGCGGCAACAGGCTCATGACCACCAGCAGCAACACCGGCAGCACCAGCCAGATCGACGGCCGCTTGCGCCGTGGCACGTAACCCCCGCGTGCAGCGGGGGTGGATAACGATGCGGTCATCAGTTCAGGCCAACTTCACGTTCCAGCTCCAGCGCTTCTTCGGCGTTGCCCAGATCGGCCGGCGTAACGTCCGGGGCTTCCAGTTCACTGAAAGGCTTGAGGCCGCGATCCGACTCCATACCTTTATGCAGCGGGTATTCGGCGGTGGTCTGGGTGATCACGCGCTGGCCTTCTTCGCTGGCCATGTAGGCGAGGAATTGCTGGGCTTCTTTTGGATGTTTGCTGGATTTCAGCACGGCTGCACTGGACACGGTGATCAAACCGCCCACGTCACCGCCGGTGAAATAATGCAATTTGGAATCAAGCTTGCCTTTTTCCCGTTGCAGGGCGAACCAGTAGTAGTTGTTCACCAGTACGGTGGCGACTTCGCCGTTTTCCACCGCCTTGAGGGCGACCATGTTGTTGCTGTAGGTCTTGCCGAAGGCGCGCAGGCCGGTCAGCCATTCTTCGGCGGCTTCGCGACCGTGCTTTTTGATGATGGCTACGGCCTGTTCCTGGAACGCGCCGCTGGTCGGTACGAAACCGACCTTGCCTTGCCACTGCGGGTCGGCGAAATCCAATACTGATTTCGGCAGGTCTTTTTCATCGACCAGTTTCGGGTTGAATGCGACTACGCGAACCCGGGCGGTGACGCCGATCCAGGTGCCGTTGCCGGCGACGTATTCTTTTGGCAGAACGGCCAGGGTTGCGTCGTCGGCCTTGGCCAGCAGGCCTTGCTCGCCGAGGTTGTTCAGTGGTGGTGATTCTTCGGTGTAGATGACATCGGCAGGGGAGCGGTCGCCTTCCTCGATGATCTGGCTGGCCAGTTGGTTGCTGCTGCCCTTGCGCACATTGACGTGAATGCCGGTCTTGGCTTCGAAGGCTTTGGCGATCGCGTCGCCGACTTCCTTGTGTTGACCGTTGTAGAGTGTCAGGGAAACCGCGTCGGCAGCCTGGGTGAGGGGAGTGGCGAGTGCCAGGCCGAGCAGGGTGAAGGTCAAGCCGCGGCGCAGGGTATTTCGAAACATCATTCGCAGGGTTCCTCACTGTCGCATTGCAAAAACTTGCAACAATGATAAACGATATTGTTTCTCAAGTGCGCCTTGCGGGGAGGGGGAGGGTCTGGTAGGCGTTGGGTTCCAGGATTTTCCAAACCCCGGAAACGCAAAAACCCGCTTTCGCGGGTTTTTGTGAGATTCAAGATCGTGACCTTGAATTTGAATTGGTGCCCAGAAGAAGACTCGAACTTCCACGACCGTAAGGTCACCAGCACCTGAAGCTGGCGTGTCTACCAATTTCACCATCTGGGCTTCATCTTCAGCGTTGCCGCTGTTGATGTGGCGCACTATACGGAGCGCCTTTTGATCTGTAAACCCCTGATTTGATTTTAATAAATCAATTTCAGAAAAAGGCGGGGCGCAGAATGCAAAAAACCCGCTTTCGCGGGTTTTTGTGTGAGTCTTGAAACTGATCTAGTCTCAAGCTCGAAATTGGTGCCCAGGAGAAGACTCGAACTTCCACGACCGTAAGGTCACCAGCACCTGAAGCTGGCGTGTCTACCAATTTCACCACCTGGGCATCTCGTCAACGTGTGTACGTCGTCGATGGCGCGCACTATACGGAGCACCTTTTTAACTGTAAACCCCTGCCAGCAAAAAAAATGATTTTTTTTACCAGCGGTGTTCAAAACGCCCTTCAGGCGTCGATACAAGGCGCCAGACGCGCCTTATATAGTCGGAAATTTCCCGTTTGATGGCGCCTATGCCAAACTAACCCGCATATAGACAAGGTGAAAACTCTCTAATGGCCGATTGGCAGTCCCTCGATCCCGAGGCCGCTCGTGAAGCGGAAAAATATGAAAACCCTATTCCCAGCCGCGAACTGATCCTTCAGCACCTTGCTGATCGGGGTTCGCCTGCTGCCCGCGAGCAACTGGTCGAAGAATTTGGTCTGACCACAGAAGACCAGATCGAAGCCCTGCGCCGCCGCCTGCGCGCCATGGAGCGCGATGCTCAACTGATCTACACCCGCCGTGGCACCTATGCGCCGGTGGACAAGCTCGACCTGATTCTCGGTCGCATCAGCGGTCACCGCGACGGTTTCGGCTTCCTGGTGCCGGATGACGGTTCCGACGACCTGTTCATGAGCCCGGCGCAGATGCGTCTGGTGTTCGATGGCGACCGTGCCCTGGCCCGTGTTTCCGGTCTGGACCGTCGTGGTCGCCGCGAAGGCGTGATCGTCGAAGTGGTGTCCCGTGCCCACGAAAGCATCGTCGGTCGTTACTTCGAAGAAGGTGGTATCGGCTTCGTTGTTGCGGACAACCCGAAGATCCAGCAGGAAGTGCTGGTTACCCCGGGCCGCAACGCCAACGCCCAGATCGGTCAGTTCGTCGAGGTGAAAATCACCCACTGGCCGACTCCGCGCTTCCAGCCACAAGGCGATGTGATCGAAGTGGTCGGCAACTACATGGCGCCGGGCATGGAAATCGATGTCGCTCTGCGCACCTACGATATTCCGCACGTCTGGCCTGAAGCCGTTCTGAAAGAAGCCGGCAAGCTCAAGCCGGAAGTCGAAGAGAAAGACAAAGAGAAACGCGTCGACCTGCGCCATCTGCCGTTCGTCACCATCGACGGCGAAGATGCCCGCGACTTCGACGACGCGGTCTACTGCGAATCCAAGCCAGGCAAACTGCGCCTGTTCTCCGGCGGCTGGAAGTTGTACGTGGCGATTGCCGACGTTTCCAGCTACGTGAAGATCGGCTCGGCCCTGGACAACGAAGCCCAGGTGCGCGGTAACTCGGTGTACTTCCCCGAGCGCGTGGTGCCGATGCTGCCGGAGCAGCTCTCCAACGGCCTGTGCTCGCTGAACCCGCACGTCGACCGTCTGGCCATGGTTTGCGAGATGACCATCTCCAAGTCCGGCGAAATGACCGACTACTGTTTCTATGAAGCGGTGATCCATTCTCACGCCCGCCTGACCTACAACAAGGTCAGTGCGATGCTGGAAACGCCAAAAGCGACCGAAGGTCGCAAGCTGCGCGGTGAGTACACCGACGTCTTGCCGCACCTCAAGCAGCTCTACGCGCTGTACAAGGTATTGCTGGCCGCCCGTCACGTGCGTGGCGCGATCGATTTCGAAACTCAGGAAACCCGGATCATCTTTGGTTCCGAGCGCAAGATTGCCGAAATCCGTCCGACCACTCGCAACGACGCGCACAAGCTGATCGAGGAATGCATGCTGGCGGCCAACGTGGCCACCGCCGAATTCCTGAAGAAGCACGAAATCCCTGCGCTGTACCGCGTCCATGACGGCCCGCCACCGGAGCGTCTGGAAAAACTTCGCGCGTTCCTTGGTGAGCTCGGTCTGTCCCTGCACAAAGGCAAGGATGGTCCGTCGCCGAAGGACTATCAGGCCCTGTTGGCCAGCATCAAGGACCGTCCGGATTTCCATCTGATCCAGACCGTGATGCTGCGCTCCCTGAGCCAGGCGGTGTACAGCGCCCAGAACGAAGGCCACTTCGGCCTGAATTACGAAGCCTATACCCACTTCACCTCGCCGATCCGTCGTTACCCGGACCTGCTCACGCACCGGGCGATCCGCAGCGTGATCCATTCGAAACAGGACACCCCGCACGTTCGTCGTGCCGGTGCGATGACCATTCCGAAGGCACGCATTTATCCGTACGACGAGGCCGCGCTGGAGCAACTCGGCGAGCAGTGCTCGATGAGCGAGCGCCGTGCCGACGAAGCGACCCGCGATGTGGTGAACTGGCTCAAGTGCGAGTTCATGAAAGACCGCGTGGGCGAGTCGTTCCCGGGCGTGATTACTGCCGTGACCGGTTTCGGCCTGTTCGTGGAGCTGACCGATATCTACGTCGAAGGTCTGGTGCACGTTACGGCGCTGCCGGGCGATTACTACCACTTCGACCCTGTGCATCACCGACTGGCGGGCGAGCGCACCGGTCGCAGCTTCCGTCTTGGCGATACCGTTGAAGTGCGGGTCATGCGCGTTGATCTCGACGAGCGCAAAATCGACTTCGAGATGGCTGAAAAAACCATCAGCGCGCCGATCGGCCGCAAGAAGCGTGGCGCCGAGGCGACCGCTCCAGCGGCCAAGGCTGTGGAAGAAAAGGCTCCGGCAAAAACCGCCAGCCGTCGTCCGGCCAAGGAAAAGGTTGCTGAGGCTTATCGCCCGAGCGATGCCGTGGCCAAAAACGCCGAGCTGCGCAAAAGCCGTGAAATGAAGAAGGCCTTGCTGGCCGACGCCAAAAACGGTGGTAAAGCGGCGTCCGGGGGAAAGACCGGACGGTCGGCGCCTGAAAAGGCCTCCGGCGGCAAGCCAGCCAAACCGAGCAAACACCGCAAGGGCCCGCCAAAAGCGGGTTCCGCTCCAGCCAAAAGCGGCGGGGCACGTAAACCGAAGGCGAAGTCATGAGTCAGTTGGAAAAAATCTACGGCGTTCACGCGGTAGAAGCGTTGCTGCGTCACCACCCTAAACGCGTCAAGCAGATCTGGCTGGCTGAAAGCCGCAACGATCCGCGCGTGCAGACACTGATCGAGCTGGCCAACGAAAACCGCGTTCAGGTCGGTCAGGCCGAGCGTCGTGAAATGGACGCCTGGGTCGAAGGCGTGCACCAGGGTGTGGTGGCGGACGTCAGTCCAAGCCAGGTCTGGGGCGAAGCGATGCTCGACGAACTGCTCGATCGCACTGAAGGCGCGCCGCTGTTGCTGGTGCTCGACGGTGTGACCGATCCGCACAACCTCGGCGCCTGCCTGCGCTCGGCAGATGCTGCCGGTGCGCTGGCGGTCATTGTGCCGAAGGACAAGTCCGCCACCCTGACCCCTGTGGTGCGTAAAGTGGCTTGCGGCGCCGCGGAAGTGATTCCGCTGGTGGCCGTGACCAACCTCGCACGCACCCTGGAAAAGCTTCAGCAGCGTGGTCTGTGGGTAGTCGGCACGGCGGGTGAGGCCGAGGTCAGCATTTATGACCAGGACCTGACCGGCCCGACCATCCTGATCATGGGCGCCGAAGGCAAAGGCATGCGTCGCCTGACCCGTGAACATTGCGACTACCTGGTGCACCTGCCGATGGCCGGTAGCGTCAGCAGCCTCAACGTTTCGGTGGCGACTGGCGTGTGCCTGTTCGAGGCCCAGCGCCAGCGCGGTGCCAAGGCCAAGGCGGCTGCCAAAAAGGCTTAAGTCTCACACCGATTTAAATGTGGGAGCGAGCTTGCTCGCGAAAACGGAGTGTCAGTCGACAAAAAATGTTGCCTGATGTATCCCCTTCGCGAGCAAGCTCGCTCCCACAGCGTCTTATGGCGGGGCAAAATTTCGGTGACTGTTCAAATAATCACCAATTGCCTTGCGCCTCTTCTATCCCTTCTCTACAATTGCGCCCCTTGCTGTGGCGGCAGGCATGCATGTGCCCCGCGCCAGCAAGTCCATAAGTGTCATTCACTCCTTGTCTGACCGTTTTTGAGCGGCAGGCTACAACCCGTAAGGAGCATTCATGCGTCATTACGAAATCATCTTTCTGGTCCACCCTGACCAGAGCGAGCAAGTCGGCGGCATGGTTGAGCGTTACACCAAGCTGATCGAAGAAGACGGCGGCAAAATCCACCGTCTGGAAGACTGGGGCCGTCGTCAACTGGCCTACGCAATCAACAATGTTCACAAGGCTCACTACGTGATGCTGAACGTTGAGTGCACCGGCAAGGCCCTGGCCGAGCTGGAAGACAACTTCCGCTACAACGATGCTGTGATCCGTAACCTGGTCATCCGTCGCGACGAAGCCGTTACCGGCCAGTCCGAGATGCTCAAGGCTGAAGAAAACCGCAGTGAGCGCCGTGAGCGTCGCGAACGTCCTGAGCACGATGGCAGCGCCGATGGCGATGACAGCGATAGCGACAGCGACAACAGCGATAACGCTGACGAGTAATCCACGGACCTTTTAAGGAGCCTATCAAATGGCACGTTTCTTCCGTCGTCGTAAATTCTGCCGCTTCACCGCTGAAGACGTGAAGGAGATCGACTACAAAGATCTCAACACTCTGAAAGCCTACGTATCCGAGACCGGCAAAATCGTTCCAAGCCGCATCACCGGTACCAAAGCTCGTTATCAGCGTCAGCTGGCCACCGCTATCAAGCGCGCCCGCTTCCTGGCCCTGCTGGCCTACACCGACAGCCACGGCCGCTGAGACCGGGCAGTCGACAAGTAGCAAAGGATTGAATGCATGCGTGCCTTAGCTGAGTTCATCATGCGCGGCCGCATGCAGGCCACTCTTGTAGTGGCCGGATGTGCAACATTGCCGTTGTTGTATTGGTTGGGTGCCGCCGCCGGGAGCCTGGTGCTTCTGCGGCGCGGACTGACCGACGCCCTGGGCGTCGTGTCGCTGGGACTGCTGCCGGCATTGATCTGGTGGCTGTATGCCGATGACCCACGGGCACTTCTGGTGCTGCTGGGGTCTTCGGGGCTTGCGCTGGTGTTGCGCGCAAGCGAGTCCTGGGTTCGTACGCTGCTGGTCAGCGTAGCCATGGGGCTGGTGTTTTCAGTGGTGCTCGGGGTGGCGTTTGCGCCCCAGATCGAGATGCTCGCGCAGGCCTTGATAAAGGTCATGCCCGCGCTTCTCGGTGATGCCTACCAACATTTGTCGGTAGACGAGCAGGCGCGTTTCGCGTCGCTGATTGCACCGGTCCTGACCGGCCTGATTGCGGCCCTGTTGCAGATCGTCAGCGTGCTGAGCCTGATTGTCGGGCGCTATTGGCAGGCGTTGTTGTACAACCCGGGTGGTTTTGGTCGCGAGTTTCGCGCCATCCGGATCCCGCTGGGGCTGGCGATGTTACTGCTGGCGTTGATGCTTCTGGGCCCGAATCTCGGTGCACAGATGGCCATGTTGACGCCGTTGTGCAGTGTACCGCTGGTGTTCGCCGGGCTGGCCCTGATTCACGGGCTGGTGGCGCAAAGGCGACTGGCCGGTTTCTGGCTGGTGGGGTTGTACGTGACGCTGTTGCTGTTCATGCAGCTGATCTATCCGTTGCTCGTGGTTCTGGCCATTGTCGACAGCCTGATTGATTTTCGCGGTCGGGTGTCGAAAGACACCGATAACGCGAACGGTGAAGGTTAAAAGTTAAGAGGATTTCCACATGCAACTGATCCTTCTGGAAAAAATCGCCAACCTGGGCAACCTGGGCGACAAAGTAAACGTTAAGGCCGGTTACGGCCGTAACTACCTGCTGCCTTTCGGCAAAGCCACCGCTGCGACCGCTGCCAACCTGGCTGCGTTCGAAGAGCGTCGCGCTGAGCTGGAAAAAGCCGCCGCAGACCGTAAAGCATCGGCTGAAAGCCGTGCTGCCCAACTGGCCGAGCTGGAAGTGACCATCACTGCCACCGCTGGCGACGAAGGCAAGCTGTTCGGTTCGATCGGTACTCACGACATCGCTGACGCACTGACCGCCTCCGGCGTTGAAGTTGCGAAAAGCGAAGTTCGTCTGCCGAACGGCACCATCCGCAACGTGGGTGAATTCGACGTGGCTGTGCACCTGCACGCCGAAGTTGAAGCCACCGTACGCGTTGTCGTGGTAGCAGCTTAAGCAACACCCTGATCGACTGGCGGCTTGTCCGTCAGACGGTTAACATCGGGCACGATCCTGTTTACAGGTCGTGCCCTTTGTCTTTCTGCACTCCCTGCTTTTCCTGATTAAAAAGTGGCCATGAACGAAATCTCCGCTCCCGAGCAATACGATCTGCAAACCGCCGCGCTGAAAGTGCCGCCGCATTCCATCGAGGCCGAACAGGCCGTGCTCGGTGGTCTGATGCTGGACAACAACGCCTGGGAACGCGTGCTCGATCAAGTCTCCGACGGCGATTTCTACCGACATGACCACCGTCTGATTTTCCGTGCGATCGCCAAACTGGCCGATCAGAACATGCCGATCGACGTCGTGACCCTTGCCGAGCAACTGGACAAGGAAGGTCAGACCTCGCAGGTCGGCGGCCTCGGCTATCTTGGCGAGCTGGCGAAAAACACGCCGTCCGTCGCCAACATCAAGGCCTATGCGCAGATCGTCCGCCAGCGTGCGACGTTGCGTCAGTTGATCGGTATCAGCACCGAAATTGCCGACAGCGCCTTCAACCCCGAAGGTCGCACCGCCGAGGAAATCCTCGACGAAGCCGAGCGGCAGATTTTCGCAATTGCCGAGGCTCGGCCAAAAACCGGCGGCCCGGTGGGTGTGAACGACCTGTTGACCAAGGCCATCGACCGTATCGATACCCTGTTCAACACCGCCGACGCGATCACCGGCCTGTCCACCGGCTACACCGACCTCGACGAGAAGACCAGCGGCTTGCAACCGTCCGACCTGATCATCGTCGCCGGTCGTCCGTCGATGGGTAAGACGACTTTCGCGATGAACCTGGTGGAAAACGCCGTGTTGCGCAGCGACAAGGTAGTGCTGGTGTACTCCCTAGAGATGCCAGGCGAATCGTTGATCATGCGTATGCTGTCGTCCCTCGGTCGCATCGACCAGACCAAGGTGCGTTCCGGTCAGCTGGAAGACGATGACTGGCCGCGCCTGACCTCGGCGGTCAACCTGCTCAACGACCGCAAGCTGTTCATCGATGACACCGCGGGTATCAGCCCGTCGGAGATGCGTGCCCGGACCCGCCGTCTGGTTCGTGAGCACGGTGACATCGGCCTGATCATGATCGACTACCTGCAGCTGATGCAGATCCCCGGCTCCAGCGGTGATAACCGGACCAACGAGATTTCCGAGATCTCCCGATCCCTGAAAGCCCTGGCCAAGGAGTTCAACTGCCCGGTGGTCGCCCTGTCGCAGCTCAACCGCTCCCTGGAACAGCGTCCCAACAAGCGCCCTGTGAACTCCGACTTGCGGGAATCCGGAGCGATCGAGCAGGACGCCGACGTGATCATGTTCGTGTACCGGGACGAGGTGTATCACCCGGAAACCGAGCACAAGGGCATCGCCGAAATCATCATCGGCAAGCAGCGGAACGGCCCGATCGGCTTCATTCGCCTGGCCTTCATCGGCAAGTACACCCGCTTCGAAAACCTTGCCCCGGGCAGCTACAACTTCGACGACGACGAGTAAGGGCTGACGGCCCCGGGCTGGTTTCCGATTGCCGGACGCCGCAGTTGCTGCGTCCGGCTTATGGCGAGCGACTCGTTATGCGAAGGCAAAGAGCTTCTGCGCCACTTTCGGACTGATGAGCTCTCGCCATATCGCCTGGTGTGCAAGCCCTGCCTGCTCCTGGCGTTGCTGATGCTGGCTGCCCAGCCTGGCCTGGGCAAGGGTTTTCAGGTGGGCGCCCTTGACGGTGAAGTCAAGCGGCTGCCGATCCTGGCGGTCGTAGTGGAAGTGGGCTTCCCACAACGGTGTATTGCCGGAGCGGTCATTGATCGAATAGACATCGAGAAATGATTTGTCCCTGCCCTTGCCGAGCTGTTTGCGATCGACTGTCTTGAAGACGCTGAGCTCTGAATGATCGAGCAGGTAGTAAAGTCGCAGGACATCCAGCACGTCCTTGTCCTTGTACATGCGCAACATGGTGTTGCGCCCCGCCTCGCTGAGCGAATCGCCTGCCGCTTTCAGCCGTTTGATGATTGCGACCTGTGCATCATCGATAGTCCCTTGGCTGCTCTCCAGACGCGTGGCCAACCCATGAAGCTCGTCGGCACCTTCGTCAAGTGATTCCCGGATACTGGTTGGATTTGCCTTGCGGTTTTCCATTGCCTGGCCTTCGGTGAGCAGTCCGTCGACTTTGGCCAGCAGGCGGTTTGCCTGGCCGAGCAGTTGTGCTTTCGATTCCGCAGGCGATGCGGAGCGTATGGGGCGCCATTCGCCCTGTCTTTTCTCGTAGCGTTGAGGAGGTTCGTTCGGTTTGAACGGATCCGGTACTTGAACGGTGACGCTACCGTCCGCATCGACTTCCTTGAGCCCCACAAGGACTCGGTAGGTGCCGTGCTGTCGGGTCCGGAAAATTTTTCGTGGTGCAGTGGGGGCCGCCGCGGGGACAGGTTGCTGTGGCACGAAATCCAGATCGATGTCCTGATCGAGCGCGGGCCAATCGGTGTTGTTCTCGATTCTGCTGTGAATGTCGTTCAGCCGAGTGTCGAGCCTTGATTCGAATGTGCCAAGCAAAGACAAGACCTCTTGGAGGTGAGGCGCGTTTTCAGCGTCTGGCGCTATAGATAGTTCCTCGAAACGGCCTTTTTCAAGCCTGATCTCATCGAGCGCGAGTCGCAGGGCAACTGGTTGAGTATGGCTGGCCACGTTGTGCAGCTCCTCCACGAAAAAGTGGATGGCCATGTAGCTGCGGATACCGAAGGCCGGTGGTTGCTGCGGGTCGTCGGAGAGCAGGCGCAGGCAGATGTTGTATTTGCTGTAGTTGACCTGATCAAAACTCGGTACGCCTCGATTGAGCTCCTCGATTTCGGACGCGGCACTGCGGGTCGATTTCTGGATCTGATCCATCACGGCTTGTCGTTCTTCAAGGATCCTGAGCTTCTTGTTCAGGTGGGCAAGATTGCTCGTCAATGCCTCGACCGTCATCGTTTGTAGGGTGGTGTACACCCGCCTGTCCATGACGGCGATCAGTTTGTTGAAAAAGTCGACCCGGTTCAGTTGTTGAGTATGCAGTTCGGACTTATAGACACCGCCGGCCTTCAGCAGAATCAGCCAGTCCTTGTTGTCGATGAGTGATTTGACGTAATCGGCCTGCATCCTGGTGTGTCTGATGATGTGCACTTCAAGTCCGATCAGCGCCGCTCTTTCTGCCTGACTGCCCTCCGGCAGATGTTTTGCAGCGTTCCAGAGTTGATGGAAGCGCATCTGGGACGTTTCCAGCGCACCGAAGGCTTGCTTGACGGGCTCGTACTGTTGCAACAGATAAGCCACTTTGTCCTGGGACGTTGCTGTGCGGCGCATGCCGCCTTGCAGCCCGAAGAAATGAGGAACCCATCGGTTATCAGCGTTTCGAGTGATGGCCAGGGACTCACCCGCTCGGCTTCCCCGATAAATGTTCGCGCTGTCGTGGGCAACCGGGTCCTTCGAGTTGACGATGCGCCAGACGCTCTGCGCGGGAGATGAGGCATCTACGTCGCGCATGATCTGGTAGGCGTGGCCCTCAACGACGGCGTACAGCTTGCCTTCAAAACCGTGCAGCCCGTCGTGGTCCGGCGTTGCAGCGGAGAAATCCAGTGGGGTGCGGAAGCTTTGCAGGCGCTGCCGTGGCAACGGGAAATGCATTGAGTCAGCGTCATCGAGCGAAAACCAGCGCAGGCTGGCAGGGTCCTGCAATAGAAAAGGTCCTGAGGGTTCCCGTTCGCCGGGCAGTTTGGCGCGGTACAGTCCGCTTGCGGAGTCCCGACCCACGTGCAGGACGTGGCCATCCTCGGTATGGACGAACAGCCGTCCTTTCAAATGCATGAGTCCTTGGGCATCGGCTGGCGGCAATACACCGCCGAGGGTGATGCGGTAGTCCGCCAGTGGCGACGCAAACGGGTTGTCAGGTGGGGCGGAGTCCGGGATTTCAGTAATGGTCAGCGGCGGGGCCGGCGTTATTGCATCAAGGTCGCCGGCGGCCGGCAGCCTGCCGGGTCCTTGGTGTGGAACAGAAGGCGTGTCGTGGGAGGGCGGCCGAGGCGTAACGCCAGTTCGGGGTCGGTGGTCGTTGATCGAGTGCGAGGGCGTATGCACTTCGGCGTTGGTGATCCCCCTTGAAGGCGGTTTTACGGGCATAAGTATTCATCCTTGAATGCTTGAGTGGTGTCTGGCGTTATTGCCGGTTTTGTGTGGTGAACCGGTGCGGCGCTTATCGTCTGGAGCGAAAAAGGGACAGATAAGCGGCAATTGGAGAATCCGACCACGGTCGTCGGAATTGGTCAAAATTTGTGCTATATTCCGCGCCCGCGAAATTCAATGAAAGCCAACACCGGTTATCGACATGCAAGCAGCCAAGCCGTTATTTGACTATCCAAAATATTGGGCCGAATGTTTCGGGCCAGCACCGTTCCTGCCCATGAGCAGGGAGGAGATGGATCAGCTTGGCTGGGATTCCTGCGACATCATCATTGTTACGGGAGATGCCTACGTCGATCACCCGTCGTTCGGCATGGCGATCATCGGCCGGCTGCTGGAGTCGCAAGGCTTCCGCGTCGGGATCATCGCGCAGCCGAACTGGCAGTCCAAAGACGACTTCATGAAGCTCGGCGAGCCGAACCTGTTTTTCGGTGTCGCGGCCGGCAACATGGACTCGATGATCAACCGCTACACCGCAGACAAGAAAATCCGTTCCGACGACGCCTACACCCCCGGTGGCATGGCCGGCAAACGTCCGGATCGCGCGAGCCTGGTTTACAGCCAGCGCTGCAAGGAAGCCTACAAGCACGTGCCGATCGTGCTCGGCGGCATCGAAGCCTCGCTGCGCCGCATCGCCCACTACGACTACTGGCAGGATCGCGTGCGCAACTCGATCCTGATCGACGCCAGCGCCGACATCCTGCTGTACGGCAACGCCGAGCGAGCGATTGTCGAAGTCGCCCAGCGTCTGTCCTACGGTCACAAGATCGAAGACATCACCGATGTGCGCGGCACCGCGTTCATCCGTCGTGATACGCCGGCGGGCTGGTACGAAGTCGACTCCACGCGCATCGACCGTCCGGGCAAGATCGACAAGATCATCAACCCGTATGTGAACACCCAGGACACTCAGGCTTGCGCGATCGAGCAGGAGAAGGGCCCGGTTGACGATCCGGAAGAAGCCAAGGTCGTACAGATCCTGGCCAGCCCGAAAATGACCCGCGACAAGACCGTGATCCGCCTGCCGTCGATGGAAAAGGTGCGTAACGACCCGGTCCTGTATGCCCACGCCAACCGCGTGCTGCACCTGGAAACCAACCCGGGCAACGCCCGAGCGCTGGTGCAGAAGCATGGCGAAATCGACGTCTGGTTCAACCCGCCGCCGATTCCGATGACCACCGAAGAAATGGACTACGTGTTCGGCATGCCCTACGCACGTATCCCGCACCCTGCGTACGGCAAGGAAAAGATCCCGGCCTACGACATGATCCGTTTCTCGGTGAACATCATGCGTGGCTGCTTCGGCGGCTGCACCTTCTGCTCGATCACCGAGCACGAAGGCCGGATCATCCAGAACCGTTCCGAAGAGTCGATCATTCGCGAAATCGAAGAGATCCGCGACAAGGTGCCGGGTTTCACCGGCGTCATTTCCGACCTCGGCGGCCCGACCGCGAACATGTACCGCATCGCCTGCAAGAGCCCGGAAATCGAATCCGCGTGCCGCAAGCCGTCCTGCGTGTTCCCGGGCATCTGCCCGAATCTGAACACCGACCACTCGTCGCTGATTCAGCTGTACCGCAGCGCCCGCGCCTTGCCGGGTGTGAAGAAGATCCTGATTGCCTCCGGCCTGCGTTACGACCTCGCGGTCGAGTCGCCGGAGTACGTCAAGGAGCTGGTGACTCACCACGTTGGTGGTTACCTGAAGATCGCCCCGGAACACACCGAGGAAGGTCCGCTCAACCAGATGATGAAGCCGGGGATCGGCACCTACGATCGCTTCAAGCGCATGTTCGAGAAGTACACCAAGGAAGCCGGGAAAGAGCAGTACCTGATTCCGTACTTCATCGCCGCGCACCCGGGCACCACCGACGAAGACATGATGAACCTGGCCCTGTGGCTCAAGGGCAACGGCTTCCGGGCCGACCAGGTGCAGGCGTTCTACCCGTCGCCGATGGCCACCGCCACCGCGATGTACCACTCGGGCAAGAACCCGCTGCGCAAGGTCACCTACAAGAGCGACGGCGTGACCATCGTCAAGAGCGAGGAGCAGCGTCGTCTGCACAAGGCTTTCCTGCGCTATCACGACCCGAAAGGCTGGCCGATGCTGCGTGAAGCGCTGACCCGCATGGGCCGCGCCGACCTGATCGGGCCGGGCAAGAACCAGTTGATCCCGCTGCATCAGCCGGCTACCGACAGCTACCAGAGTGCCCGTCGCAAGAACTCGACCCCGGCCGGCAGCCACAAGGTCGCGAAAGAGAAGACCACCAAGATCCTCACCCAGCACACCGGTCTGCCACCGCGCGCCAGCGACGGCGGCAATCCTTGGGACAAGCGTGAACAGGCCAAGGCCGCGGCGTTCGCCCGTAACCAGCAGGCCGCCAAGGAGCGCAAGGAAGCCGCGAAGGGCAAAGGGCCGAAACCGGCACGCAAGCCGGTCGTACCGCGCTAAAACGCACTTGAGCTGAACAAAACGCCAACCTTCGGGTTGGCGTTTTGCATTTCAGGGTTCAATGCATGTGTTAGCGCCACGGGCCTCATCGCTGGCAAGCCAGCTCCCACAGGTTTATCTGCCGTTCCCAAAACTGTGGCCACTGAAGCTAGTTGTGGGAGCTGGCTTGCCAGCGATGGCGCAAGTTCCAACACCGCGTAAACATCTGCCCGCCACATTTAGGCGCAACTTCGCCAAACCATTTCACCGCATCGCCCGATTTTGGTGCTGTACTGCCCTAAGCATTCCGGGAAAGCGCCCAAGCCTCTGCATGGCATAAGTCTTGCGCGCTTTCGAATACGCTTGGGCTCGCAGGAGGCACGCCGTGTCGATTCATGTCGCATTGCATCACGTCACGCATTACCGCTACGACCGCGCTGTCGAACTCGGCCCGCAGATCGTGCGTCTGCGCCCGGCTGCTCACAGCCGCACGCGGATTCTGTCTTATTCACTGAAAGTCTCGCCCGAGCAGCACTTCATCAACTGGCAGCAGGATCCTCAAGGCAACTACCTTGCACGGCTGGTGTTCCCCGAGAAAACCGCCGAGTTGCAAATCGAGGTCGATCTGCTGGCCGAGATGGCGGTGTTCAACCCGTTCGACTTTTTCCTCGAGCCCTACGCCGAGAAAATCCCCTTCGCCTACGCCGCCGATGAGCGCAAGGAGCTGGCGCCGTACCTCGAAACCCTGCCGCTGACGCCGAAATTCAAGGCCTATCTGGACGCCATCGACCGTACGCCGCTGCCGGCCGTGGACTTCCTGGTGGCGCTCAACCAGCGTCTGAGCGAAGACATCAATTACCTGATCCGCATGGAGCCGGGCGTACAGACCCCGGAACACACCCTCGAGCATGCCTCCGGCTCCTGCCGCGATTCGGCGTGGCTGCTGGTGCAACTGCTGCGCAATCTCGGGCTGGCGGCGCGTTTCGTCTCCGGTTACCTGATTCAACTGACTGCCGACGTGAAAAGCCTCGACGGCCCTTCCGGCACCGAAGTGGACTTCACCGACCTGCACGCCTGGTGCGAGGTGTATTTGCCCGGCGCCGGCTGGATCGGCCTTGATGCAACGTCGGGGTTGTTCGCCGGTGAAGGGCATATTCCGTTGGCCTGCAGTCCCGATCCCTCCTCGGCGGCGCCGATCAGTGGTCTGGTGGAACCTTGCGAGTGCGAGTTCAGCCACGAAATGTCGGTGGAGCGGATCTGGGAAGCGCCGCGGGTCACCAAGCCCTACACCGATGAGCAATGGCTGGCGATCCAGGCGCTGGGCCGGCAGATCGACGCCGACCTGTTTGAAGGCGACGTGCGCCTGACCATGGGCGGCGAACCGACCTTCGTGTCCATCGACGACCCGGACGGCGCCGAATGGAACACCGCCGCGCTGGGCCCTGACAAGCGCCGGCTCTCCGCGGAACTGTTCCAGCGCATGCGCAAGCACTATGCGCCGAAGGGCTTGGTGCATTTCGGTCAGGGCAAGTGGTATCCGGGCGAGCAACTGCCGCGCTGGTCGCTGAATTGCTACTGGCGTCGCGACGGTGTGCCGATCTGGCACAACAACGCGCTGATCGCTGATGAGCAGCAGGATTACGGCGCGGATGGCGCATTGGCAGGGCGCTTTCTGGCGAGTGTCGCCGAACGCCTGAAACTGCCGACACGCTTTGTGTTCCCGGCCTACGAAGACAATTTCTACTACCTCTGGCGCGAAGGCGCCTTGCCGAGCAACGTCAGCGCCGAAGACTCGCGCCTAGAGGAACCGCTGGAACGTGCGCGACTGCGCAAGGTGTTCAGTCAGGGGCTGGACAAGGTCATCGGCCAGGTGCTGCCGCTGGCGCGCACTGCCAAGGGCGATCAATGGCAGAGCGGGCGCTGGTATCTGCGTGATGAGCATTGCCGGCTGGTGCCGGGGGATTCACCGCTGGGCTACCGCCTGCCGTTGGGTTCGCAGCCCTGGGTGAAGGCGGCGGAGTATCCGTTCATTCATCCGAACGACCCGAATCAGGATTTCTCCGAGTTGCCCGAAACATCGCAGCTCAACGAACACGGCGAGCCAGCTCCGGCGGACGAGCGTGTACCGAAGATCGACGAGTCCGCCGACTGGCTGACCCGCACCGCGTTCTGCGCCGAGGCACGGGAAGGCCGCTTGTACCTGTTCATGCCGCCGCTGGAGCGGGTCGAGGATTATCTGGAGCTGGTGGCCGCCATTGAAGCCACCGCCGAGGAACTGCATTGTCCGGTGCTGCTGGAAGGCTACGAACCGCCGAGTGATCCGCGCTTGAGCAACTTCCGCATCACCCCGGACCCTGGTGTGATCGAGGTCAACGTCCAGCCGTCCGCGACGTGGGACGAGTTGGTTGAACGCACGGAGTTCCTGTACGAGGAGGCGCGCCAGACCCGGTTGTCCACCGAGAAATTCATGATCGACGGGCGACACACCGGCACGGGCGGCGGCAACCATTTCGTCCTCGGCGGCGCGACACCGGGTGATTCACCGTTCCTGCGCCGCCCGGATCTGCTGCGCAGTCTGATCAGTTACTGGCACAACCATCCCTCGCTGTCCTACCTGTTTTCCGGCCTGTTCATCGGCCCGACCTCTCAGGCGCCGCGAGTCGATGAAGCGCGCAACGATGCGTTGTATGAGCTGGAAATCGCTTTCGCGCAGATGCCGGCGCCGGGAGAAGAGTGCGCCCCATGGCTGGTGGATCGGCTGTTGCGCAATTTGCTGATCGACGTCACCGGCAACACCCATCGCGCCGAGTTCTGTATCGACAAACTGTATTCACCGGACGGCGCCACCGGGCGCCTCGGTCTGCTGGAGTTGCGTGCGTTCGAAATGCCGCCCCATGCGCGCATGAGCCTGGCCCAGCAACTGTTGCTGCGGGCGCTGGTGGCGCGGTTCTGGCGCGAGCCTTATGCACCGCCGAAACTGGCACGCTGGGGCACCGAATTGCATGACCGTTTCCTGCTGCCGCACTTCATCGAGCAGGACTTCGCTGACGTCATCGTCGAACTCAGCAATGCCGGTTATCCCTTGCGCGCGGAATGGTTTGCGGCGCATCTGGAGTTCCGCTTTCCCAAGGTCGGCGACTACGCCGTCAATGGTATCGAACTGGAACTGCGCCAGGCTCTCGAACCCTGGCACGTGCTGGGCGAGGAGGGCGCGGCGGGCGGTACGGTGCGCTACGTTGACTCATCGCTGGAGCGTTTGCAGGTCAAGCTTACGGGGCTGCCTGCGCAGCGTTACCTGCTGACCTGCAACGGCATCCCGGTGCCGCTGCAACCGACGGGACGGGTCGGCGAGTTTGTTGCCGGTGTGCGTTTCCGCGCGTGGCAACCGGCCAACTGCCTGCAACCGATGATCCCGGTGCATGCGCCATTGGTGTTCGATCTGCTCGACACCTGGATGCAACGCTCGCTGGGTGGCTGCCAGTACCACGTCGCCCATCCGGGCGGACGCAATTACGAGACACTGCCGGTCAACGCCAACGAAGCGGAGAGCCGGCGCATGGCGCGTTTCTTCCGCATCGGACATACGCCGGGGAAACTTCCTATACCGAACCTTACAACCTCCGACGAGCTGCCGATGACGCTCGATTTACGACGTTTCTGAATCATGCACGACGCTCGGATTTTTCGTATATCCGGGCGTCATGTGCCTGCGTTAGTCTGACCGCTCCTTGCCGGCTGCCGAGCTTTCCATGCCTGACCTGCTTGACCGCTACCCGCTGACGGCGGGCACCTACCACGAACTGCTCGACGACAGCGGAGCGGTGCGCCCGCACTGGCGGCGACTGGTCGACCAATTGCAGCGCAGCACCCCGGCGCAACTGGTGCAGCGTCAGGCGTTGCTGACCCGGCAGATTCAGGAAAACGGCGTTACCTATAACGTCTACGCGGACCCGAAAGGCGCGGATCGTCCTTGGGAACTGGATCTGCTGCCTCATGTGATCGCCGCTGACGAATGGCAAAAACTGTCGGCCGGGATTGCCCAGCGCGCGCGGCTGCTCAATGCGGTGCTGGCGGACCTGTATGGCCCGCAGCAGTTGATCCGCGAAGGCTTGTTGCCGGCGGAGCTGGTGTTCGGCCACAACAACTTCCTCTGGCCCTGTCAGGGCATTGCGCCGCCGGACGGGGCCTTTCTGCATCTGTATGCCGTCGATCTTGCGCGCACGCCGGACGGGCGCTGGTGGGTGACGGCGGATCGTACTCAGGCACCTTCCGGTGCCGGTTATGCGCTGGAAAACCGCACCATCGTGTCCCGCGCCTTCCCCGAGTTGTACCGGGATCTGAAAGTGCAGCATCTGGCCGGATTCTTCCGCACCTTGCAGGAAACCCTGGCCCGTCAGGCCCCCTGCGACGATGACGCGCCGCTGGTGGTGTTGCTGACGCCGGGGCGCTTCAACGAGAGCTATTTCGAACATCTTTATCTGGCGCGCCAGTTGGGTTATCCGTTGGTGGAGGGCGGCGACCTGACGGTGCGTGATGCCACGGTCTACCTGAAGACCCTCAGCGGCCTGCGCCGGGTGCACGCGATCATGCGCCGGCTCGACGATGACTTCTGCGATCCGCTGGAATTGCGCACCGATTCGGCACTGGGCGTTCCGGGATTGCTGGAGGCGGTACGTCAGGGCCGGGTGCTGGTGGCCAACGCCCTGGGCAGCGGCGTGCTGGAGTCACCGGGGCTGCTGGGTTTCCTGCCGAAGATCAATCAGTACCTGTTCGGCGAAGAGCTGATCCTGCCGTCCATCGCCACGTGGTGGTGCGGCGAAGCGCCGGTGTTGGCCCAGGCCCTGGAAAAACTGCCGGAGCTATTGATCAAACCGGCGTTCCCGTCGCAAAGCTTTACGCCGGTGTTTGGCCGGGATCTGAGCGAAAAACAGCGTGAAAGTCTCGCCGCGCGCATGCAGGCCCGCCCTTATGCCTATGTCGCGCAAGAACTCGCCCAGTTGTCCCAGGCGCCGATCTGGCAGCCCGAGGATGGCCAACTGCGAGCCCGGGCGATCGGCATGCGCATGTACGCGGTGGCCAGTCACGACGGTTATCGGGTGCTGCCCGGGGGCCTGACCCGGGTCGCGGCCGAGGCCGATGCCGAAGTGGTGTCGATGCAGCGCGGTGGCGCGAGCAAGGACACTTGGGTGCTGGGGGATCGACCGCCGAGCGGCGAGCAGTGGAAAGCTCAGCGCAATATCGGCGTGCCTGATCTGGTGCGCCGCGATCCGTATCTGCCGTCGCGGGTGGTAGAGAACCTGTTCTGGTTCGGCCGTTATTGCGAGCGTTGCGACGACAGCGCACGGCTGCTGCGGATCATGCTGGCGCGCTACGTCGACGGCGATGATCCTCAAGCCTTGCAGGCCGCTGTTGATCTGGGCGAGCGGCTGATGCTGCTGCCGGACGAAGGTGAGCTGCCGGAACGCTTGCTCGCGGCACTGCTCGGCGAGGACTGGTCGTTCAGTTTGCGTTCCAACCTGCAACGCTTGCAGTGGGCGGCATCGCAAGTGCGCGGCAAGCTGTCCCGGGAAAACTGGCAGGCGCTGGTGGAGCTGCAGCGTGAGGCTTCAGAGTTGGACACCGATGAACCGGATTTCGGCGAGCTGCTGGATTTTCTCAACCGGTTGGTGATGTCGCTGGCGGCGCTGTCCGGGTTTGCCCTCGACGACATGACCCGTGACGAAGGCTGGCGCTTCCTGATGATCGGCCGGCGGATCGAGCGCCTGCAATTTCTCAGCAGCAGCCTCGCGGGTTTCCTGCGTGGCGCCGGGGCGTTCGATCAGGCAGGGCTTGAGTGGTTGCTGGAACTGGGCAATAGCAGCATCACCTATCGCTCTCGTTATCTGGCAGTGGCGCAGTTGATTCCGGTGCTCGACCTGTTGCTGCTGGATGAGCAGAACCCTCATGCGGTGCTGTTCCAGTTGAAACTGGTGACCCGCACCCTGAAGCGGCTGAATGATGACTTCGGTGTGCCGAGGGAGGCGGGGTTGCCGCCGCTGGTCGAGCGTCTGGCGCGCTTCGACCTGAGCTGTCTGGAGAATCCGCTGTTCGGCGAATCCAGCGTGCGCGCGGCCCTCGACGGTCTGGCGGATCTGCTGCAGGAAATCGCCGACGCCAGCAGTCAGGTGTCCGACCGTCTGGCCCTGCGCCATTTCGCCCATGTCGATGATGTCAGCCAGCGCACGGTGTCCGTCTGATGAGCGCCCAATACCAGATTTTTCACGACACCTGCTATCGCTACGACAGCCCGGTGTCCCTGGCCCAGCAACTGGCGCATCTGTGGCCGCGCGAATGCGAGTGGCAGCGCTGCACCGAACAGCAACTGCTGATCAGTCCGGAGCCGACCACTCGCCGTGACGAGCAGGATGTGTTCGGCAATCCGCTGACCCGCCTGGCCTTCGAACGGCCCCACGATGAATTGCAGGTCAACGCACGGCTGACGGTCGAAGTGCTGGCGCGGCCCGTGGTGGATTTCCACCAGTCACCGGCCTGGGAACTGACCCGTAATGCGCTGACCTACAGCAGCCAGCCGCTGTCTGCCTCGTTGCTGGAAGCCTGTCGCTATCGATTTCAGTCGCCCTACGTGCATCTGAAGCGCAGCTTCGTCGAGTTCTCGGAGAGCTGTTTCCCGGCCGGCAGGCCGTTGATGTTGGGCGTGCAGGCCCTGATGCAGAAGATTTTCAGCGAATTCACCTTCGATGCCGAAGCGACGCAAGTCGCGACGCCGTTGGTCGAAGTGCTGGAGCGTCGGCGCGGGGTCTGCCAGGACTTCGCGCACCTGATGCTCGCCTGCGTGCGATCACGCGGACTGGCGGCGCGTTACGTCAGCGGCTATCTGCTGACCCAACCGCCACCGGGGCAGCCACGGTTGATCGGCGCCGACGCTTCCCATGCCTGGGTCTCGGTGTTTTGCCCGGTGCTGGGCTGGGTGGATTTCGATCCGACCAACAATGTGCAGCCGGCGCTGGAACACATCACCCTGGCCTGGGGCCGGGATTTCTCCGATGTCTCGCCGTTGCGCGGGGTGATTCTGGGAGGGGGGAGCCATGATCCCGAGGTCCGGGTCACGGTGATGCCGCTGGAAGAATAAAAAAAATGTGGGAGCGAGCTTGCTCGCGATTACAGTGGGTCAGTCACATCCATTTCAGATGTGCCGCCCTCATCGCGAGCAAGCCCGCTCCCACAGGGATTGTGTTCAGTGGTCTTGCGGTGTTGCTCAGGCGTCGGGCGCCTGGTCTTTCGGTGCCTCAACATCATCATCGGTCGCCACTTCACCGTCAGGGTTCAGTGCCGCTTCTTCAGCCATCTGTTTCTTGCGCTGAAGCTTTTCCTCTTTCTTCTGTTCCTTGGCCAGGTCACGTTGACGTTTGGCGAAGGAGTAATTGGGTTTGGCCATGGGCGATCCTCTGGGGTCGAAGGTGAGGTTGAGCGGCGCGTATTCTGCCCTGTATCGGTGCCCGGCGGTTAACCGGGTTTCTGGTCGACCCATTTTGGGGTGACGGTGGGCTTCCAGTTGTCGAGGGCTTCGAGCAGCGTTTGCGGCGATTCACTCACTTGCAGCATGTCACGGTGCGGCGCACGAACGAAGCCTTCGCCGACGATGTGATCGAGAAATGCAGTGAGTTTGCTGTAGAAACCGTTCACTTCCAGCAGGCCCAGTGGCTTGCCGTGGTAGCCGAGCTGGCCCCAGGTCCAGACTTCGAACAGCTCTTCCAGAGTGCCGAGGCCACCGGGCAAGGCGATGAACGCATCGCTGAGTTCAGCCATCCGCGCCTTGCGGGCGTGCATGCCGTCGACCACTTCCAGGCGGGTCAGGCTCTTGTGACCGATTTCCTTGTCCATCAGGCTCTGCGGGATGATGCCGATCACTTCGCCACCGGCCGCCAGCGCGGCGTCAGCGACAATCCCCATCAGGCCGACAGCGCCACCGCCGTAGACCAGCGTCAGCTTACGCTCGGCGAGAGCTGTGCCGAGGGCGATCGCGGCTTCGGTGTACGCCGGGGTGGTGCCGGCGTTGGCACCGCAAAATACACAAACGGATGTGAGAGACATGCCTTCCTCCTGGGTCAATCGGTCACAGGGTAATGGCTGGCACGCCTTGATCCAAGGGCTAGACTTCGCGTTTCGGGGTTTCATAAGTGCCGCTGGCACCACAGGCGTAGGCGGCGAGCAGACTGCACAACAGGCTGTTGAAGGACATGACGGATGCTCCAGATGAGTATTGAGCCCTGAAGATACGGCCCGGCCAAACGTCTGGCTGTTAGATTGTTTCGATGAGTGTCATAGCCTGAAAGTTGTATACAATTTTTGACTCAAGTCATAGGAACTTGCGAAGATTTCAGGCAGTCTTCCAACCATTCGTGTTTTTGTTAACCCTGCCTTGGAGATTCACCATGTTTTCCAAAGTTGTTGCGGTATCCCTGCTGGCCCTGGCCAGCAGCCAATTGATGGCTGCCGAGTGCAAAACCACCGTTGATTCCACCGACCAGATGTCCTTCAACACCAAGGCCATCGAAATCGACAAGAGCTGCAAGACCTTCACCGTCGAGCTGACCCACTCCGGCAGCCTGCCGAAGAACGTCATGGGCCATAACCTGGTGATCAGCAAAGAAGCCGACATGCAGCCGATCGCCACCGACGGCCTGGCCGCCGGCATCGACAAGAACTACCTGAAGGACGGTGACGAGCGCGTCATCGCTCACACCAAGATCATCGGCGCCAAGGAAACCGACTCGCTGACCATCGACGTGTCCAAGCTCAAGGCTGACGAGAAGTACGGCTTCTTCTGCTCGTTCCCGGGCCACATCTCGATGATGAAAGGCACTGTGACCCTGAAGTAAATTTCAGCGACACCAGTCAGCAAAAAGCCGCTGTAGTTCGCTACAGCGGCTTTTTTATGTCTTGACCGTTTGTCGGATTTCGCTCTGAACCTGTTATTTCTGACAGTAGACGCAGACTTTCTTCGAGGCTCAAATCGCCAGACATCGCGCGTGTCGTGCGACATGAGAAAGAAGGGAATGGTCATGAACAAAAAAGTTGAAGTCGATGAGTGCGAAATTACCGAGGTCACGAATTTGAAGGGCAAACTGATCGAGCGGGGCGGGGAAACCTCCGATCGGACACTGATTATCCGCGGGAAAGCCTATCGTGATGCGAAAGTAACCATTGAGGATGATTTTCTCACACGTGCGGAAGTGCGCTCAGATCCAACCGGGAATTGGAACGTAACGTTGGAAAACCTGCCTGAGGGCGAGCGTTATTTTGAAGCGGTAGTTGACGGTAAGCGTTCAAAGAGCTGGATTGTTTTTATCGTGTGACAGCGTTCAGTGATGGCTCTAGTCATCAAAGCAAGTGACTGCCCTGCGCTAAGTGAGGCGCTCTGAACAAGCGCCTCACTTAGAGACATAACATCAAGGCGCAAACGGCATCACGCGTTTGTGATGAGTCTTTTTGTAGGTGTTGACGATGATGTCGAACGCTTCCTGACGCACGGGCTCTCCGTGCAGGAACGCGTCGATCTCGGCGTAGGTCACGCCGTGGGACGCCTCGTCCGGCTTGCCCGGCGACAGGTCTTCCAGATCCGCCGTCGGCACTTTTTCCACCAGCGATTCCGGTGCGCCAAAGCTGCGGGCGATGGCCCGGACCTGGTTTTTCACCAGACCGCTGAGCGGGGCCAGGTCGCAGGCGCCGTCACCGAACTTGGTGAAGAAACCCATCACTGCTTCCGCCGCGTGGTCGGTGCCGATCACCAGGCCGTGAGCCGCGCCGGCGATGGTGTACTGGGCGACCATGCGCATCCGGGCCTTGGTGTTGCCGAGCACGAAATCCACCGACACCGCATGCTTGCCTTCGAAGGCTGCGACTTCGCTGGCCAGGGATTTGACCGCCGGGCCGATGTTGACGGTGTGGCGCTCGTCCGGGGCGATGAAGTCCACCGAAGCCTGGGCGTCGTGTTCATCGAACTGCACGTCGTACGGCAGGCGCACGGCGATGAACTTGTAGGCCTCGTCACCGGTGCGCTCGCGCAGCTCACGCATGGCGCGCTGGGCCAAAAGGCCTGCGGTCAGCGAATCGACACCGCCGCTGATGCCCAGCACCAGGGTCTTGAGTCCGGAACTGGTCAGGCAATTCTGGATGAAGGTGATGCGTCGGGCGACTTCCGCTTCGAGGGCCTGGTAATCGGCGAACGGCGGCTGAACGTTGAGTTGTTCAGCAATCTCACGCTGTACGGCTTGCATGAATTCACTCCTTGCTGGAAAGGCTGGAAACGGCAGGAACCTGGAAAACGTGTCGCAAATAGGCGACGAAATTCGGGTCTTTGCAGTGGGTCTTGCCCGGCTCGTCGGAGATCTTCGCCACCGGTTGGCCGTTGCAGGCGGTCATTTTAAGCACGATGCTCATCGGTTCGACACCCGGAATATCGCAGGTCAGGTTGGTGCCGATGCCGAAGCTGACATTGATCCGGCCGCGCAGCGCCCGGAAGATCTCCAGCGACTTGGGCAGCGTCAGGCTGTCGGAGAACACCAGGGTCTTGCTCATCGGGTCGATGCCGAGCTTGTGATAGTGGGCGATGCATTTTTCGCCCCACTGCACCGGATCCCCGGAGTCATGCCGCAAACCGTCGAACAGCTTGGCGAAGAACAGATCGAAATCGCCGAGGAACGCGTCGGTGGTGATGCAGTCGGTCAGGGCGATACCCAGCAGGCCGCGATACTCGCGGACCCAGCAATCGAGGGCGGCGATCTGGCTGTCTATCAGCCGTGGGCCGAGTTGCTGGTGGGCCATGATCCATTCGTGGGCCATGGTGCCCAGCGGTTTCATGTCCAGTTCGCGGGACAGGTGCACGTTGCTGGTGCCGACGAAACGCCCGGGGAAGTCGTGCTTGAGCACGTTCACCACTTCTTCCTGCACGCGGTAGGAAAACCGGCGACGGGTGCCGAAATCGGCGACCTGCAACTGCGACAACTCTTCGGCCGAGGCATTGGCGGTCAGCCAGTCGAACTTGCGGTACAGCTGCTCGCGCGCCTGTTCCAGCACCGTTTCACGGTAGCGATAACGGTTGCGCACTTCGCTGACTATCGCCAGCAGCGGCACTTCAAACAGAATCACATGCAGCCACGGCCCGCGCAGGCGGATGAACAGCTCGCCGTTCTCGATGCCGGTGTGCAGATAGCGCAGGTTGAAACGGAACAGACCGAGGAAGCGCAGGAAATCCGGCTTGAGGAACGAGATGCGCTCGAGAAAACTCAACTGATCGGCGCTCAGGCTCAACTCGGCCAGACGCTCGACCTGAAAGCGGATCTCCGCCAGGTAAGGGCGCAGATCTTCACTGTTACGGCAACGAAACTCCCATTCGACTTCGACGTTGGGGTAGTTGTGCAGCACCGCCTGCATCATCGTCAGTTTGTAGAAGTCGGTGTCGAGCAGGTTCTGCACGATGCGATCGGCAAACACACTCTCGCTCATAACGGGGTCTCCAGACGGGCCGCGCGTTGGCGCGGTATCAATCAATGGCGCTAGTGGCGCATATCCGGGGTGGGGATTGCCAGTGATTTTTATCCCGGCACCGGCTCTCAGACCGCATCAGGACTGTCGATCTGCTCCAGCATCCACTTCACGAAATCCCGCACCTTGGGCACTTCTGCCGCGTGTTCCGGGTAGGCCAGGTAATAGGCGTCGGTGCTGGGCATTGCATGCTGCCAGGGAATGACCAGTTTGCCGTCGGCCAATTCCTCTTCCACCAGAAACCTTGGTAATAGCGCGACGCCGCAGCCGACCTGCGCGGCGCGGATGCACATATAAAAGGTTTCGAAACGCGGGCCGTGGTAGCTGTGTTCGGTCTGATAACCCTGACTGTCGAACCAGTCGTGCCACGCTTGCGGGCGCGAAGCATTCTGCAGCAGGACCAGATCGGTGAGTTGCGTTGGATCAGTCAACGGCGTGTCCGGCAGGCTGCTCGGCGCGCAGACCGGCACCAGTTCTTCGCCGAACAGCTTCAGGCATTCGGTGCCGGGGCGTGAACCCTGGCCGAAATAGAACGCCAGGTCGCTGCGCCCTTGCAGCAGGTCATCGGCCTCCTGCTCGTTGCACAGGTCCAGATGAATCGACGGATGGCGCAGGCGCCAGCCCTTGAGGCGCGGCACCAGCCAGCGGGCGCCGAAGGTCGAGGGTGTGGAGACGCGCAGGACTTCGGTCTCGCCGCCGTAGGAACGCAGGTAATGGGTCGACATCTCGACCTGGGTCAGGATTTTTCTGACTTCCACCAGGTACAGATCGCCGGCCGGGGTCATCTGCAAACGGCGGCGTACCCGGCGGAACAACAAGTGCTGTAACAATTCTTCGAGCTGCGCCACCTGCTTGCTGACGGCGCTCTGGGTCAGGTTCAGTTCCTCGGCGGCCCGGGTGAAACTCAGGTGCCGGGTCACGGCCTCGAAGCACTGCAGCGCGGTGATCGACGGCAAGTGGCGTTTGTTCAGCATGGGCGATCCTTTTCTTGTCTTTCTGCGCAGCATGAATAAACGGAATGATATCTCGCGTAAAGGTCGTTTGTTGCACAGCCTTCCTGACGCTACAACTAAAGGTCTGCCCGGTCGTGAAATCGCGCCCGCACACATTCAGTTTTTTGCTTGAGGAGTGACCCATGGTTGCCGCATTGCTTGATCGTCTAGGTGTGAACCCGGCCCTGTACCAGAACGGCAAAGTGCCGGTGCATTCGCCCATCGACGGCAGCCGCATCGGCGCCGTGAACTGGGAAGGCCCGGCCGAAGTCGAGCAGCACATCAGTCGCGCAGATCATGCGTTCGAACAGTGGCGCAAGGTGCCGGCCCCGCGTCGCGGCGAGCTGGTGCGTCAGTTCGGCGAAGTGCTGCGTGAATACAAGGCCGACCTCGGCGAGCTGGTGTCCTGGGAAGCGGGCAAGATCACCCAGGAAGGCCTTGGTGAAGTGCAGGAGATGATCGACATCTGCGATTTCGCCGTCGGTCTGTCCCGTCAGTTGTACGGTTTGACCATCGCTTCCGAGCGCCCGGGCCACCACATGCGTGAAACCTGGCATCCGCTGGGCGTGGTCGGCGTGATCAGTGCGTTCAACTTCCCGGTCGCGGTGTGGGCGTGGAACACCACGCTGGCGCTGGTCTGCGGTAACCCGGTGGTGTGGAAGCCGTCGGAGAAAACCCCGCTGACCGCACTGGCCTGTCAGGCGCTGTTCGAGCGCGTACTGAAGAATTTCAGCGATGCCCCGGCGCACCTGAGCCAGGTGATCATCGGCGGCCGCGATGCCGGCGAAGCGCTGGTCGATGACCCGCGTGTCGCACTGATCAGCGCCACCGGCAGCACCCGCATGGGCCGCGAAGTGGCGCCGAAAGTCGCCGCACGCTTCGCTCGCAGCATTCTCGAACTGGGCGGCAACAACGCGATGATCCTCGGCCCGAGCGCCGATCTGGACATGGCCGTGCGCGCCATTCTGTTCAGCGCAGTAGGCACTGCCGGCCAGCGTTGCACCACGTTGCGTCGCCTGATCGCACACGAATCGGTGAAAGAAGAAATCGTCACCCGCCTCAAAGCTGCGTACGCCAAGGTTCGTATCGGTCACCCGCTGGAAGGCAACCTGATCGGCCCGCTGATCGACAAGCACAGCTTCGAAAACATGCAGGACGCGCTGGAGCAGGCGCTGAGCGAGGGCGGCCGGGTGTTCGGCGGCAAGCGCCAACTGGAAGATCAATTCCCGAATGCCTACTACGTGGCGCCGGCCATCGTTGAAATGCCGGAGCAGAGCGACGTGGTGTGCAGCGAGACCTTCGCACCGATCCTCTACGTGGTCGGTTACAGCGATTTCGAAGAGGCACTGCGCCTGAACAACGCCGTGCCGCAAGGTCTGTCGTCGTGCATCTTCACCACCGATGTGCGCGAGGCCGAGAAATTCATGTCGGCAGTCGGCAGTGACTGCGGCATCGCCAACGTCAACATCGGCCCGAGCGGCGCGGAAATCGGCGGCGCGTTTGGCGGTGAAAAAGAAACCGGTGGTGGTCGTGAGTCCGGTTCGGATGCGTGGCGCGCGTACATGCGCCGCCAGACCAACACTGTGAACTACTCGCTGGAGTTGCCGCTGGCTCAGGGCATTACTTTCGATTGACAGAATAATCGATGCGACGAAGAAACCTGTGGGAGCGGGCTTGCCCGCGATGGCAGTCTGTCAGCCAACTAATCTCTGACTGGACTGACGCAATCGCGGGCAAGCCCGCTCCCACAGGATCAGCAATGTGTTTGGCAGGTTTCTGTTGGAGTCTGGCAATGCCGTTACGCGAAGAATGTCTGTGGGAAAAACTCACGCCGCAACGACCGGATAACACCGCGCTCAGGGGCGAGGTCAAAGTCGATGTCTGCGTGATCGGCGCCGGGTTTACCGGGTTGTCGGCGGCGCTGCATCTGTTGGAAAAGGGCAAAAGCGTCTGCGTGCTCGAAGCCCATCGCGCCGGGCATGGCGGGTCCGGACGCAACGTCGGGCTGGTCAACGCCGGGATGTGGATTGCGCCGGACGAGATCGAGGCCGGTTTCGGCGAGGCGGTCGGCAGTCAGCTCAACCGCATGCTCGGTGCGGCGCCGGCGCTGGTGTTCAGCCTTGTGGATAAATACAACATCGATTGCCAGTTGCGCCGCGAAGGCACCCTGCACATGGCGCACAACGCCAAGGGCGAGGCGGATCTGCGCAGTCGTGAAGAACAGTGGAAACGCCGGGGTGCGCCGGTCGAACTGCTGACCGGCAAGGCCTGTGAACAGGCGACCGGTACACAGAAGATTGCCGCCGCGCTGCTTGACCGGCGTGCCGGAACGCTCAATCCGATGGCTTATGTCACCGGGCTGGCCAACGCTGTCATTAAGCTTGGCGGAAAGATGTTCGATCATTCCCCGGTCGCGCGTCTTGAGCGTCAGGGCCAGCAATGGTCGGTGCAGACCGTGCAGGGTTCGGTGCTCGCCGAACAAGTGGTGATCGCCTCCAACGCCTACACCGAAGGCGACTGGACCGAACTCAAGCGCAATTTCTTCCCCGGTTATTACTATCAGGTCGCTTCGGTGCCGCTCACCGAAGACGCTGCCCATGAAATCCTCCCGGGCGGGCAGGGCTCGTGGGATACCCGTCAGGTGCTGAGCAGCATTCGCCGCGACAAGGACGGTCGTCTGTTGCTGGGCAGCCTCGGCAACGGCAATCAGAAACCGACCTGGTTCCTCAAGGCCTGGGCCGACCGGGTGCAGCAGCATTACTTCCCCAACCTCAAACCCGTGGAGTGGGAATGCACCTGGACCGGGCGCATTGCTTTCACTCCCGATCATCTGATGCGCCTGTTCGAACCAGCGCCGGGACTGGTGGCCGTCACCGGTTACAACGGTCGTGGCGTGACCACCGGCACCGTGGTCGGCAAGGCCTTCGCCGATTACCTGTGTAACGGAAATCCTCAGGCGTTGCCGATTCCCTTTGCACCGATGCAGCCTCTGGCGGGTGTGGGTTTGCGCAGTTGTCTATACGAGGCCGGGTTCTCGCTGTATCACGCGGGCCAGTGCCTGCGCATTGTCATTTGAGTGTTGAAATATGTTGCGTGAAGCGGCGCTTTTCGGCGTAGCGACTAGCCTGTAATGGTGCGGGTTGTAGCAGTCCCGCACCAGCAGTGTGCAGTTCGGTGACGCGGGCTGTTACAGGCTGGTTGCACGTCGTTTGGTGCCGCGGTTGCAATGATGGCGCGTGCGGGTTGCGCCTGAAAAAATAACTGGTTTCACCTTCCGCGGTTTAGACGGTTGCACGCCCAATGAAAATGGGAACGAAACAGTCGAAATAACAAGAAAGCAGCGACTTTTTGAAGAATAAAAAACCGATGGCACGGCCCTTGCTCTGAGCATTCAAGTGAAGTCGCAGTGCCAACTAAAAAAAACCTTGGAGCACCACCTCATGTCCCAGACGTTTTACAAGAAAGGCTTTCTGGCCCTCGCAGTGGCTACTGCGCTGGGTGTTTCTGCGTTTGCACAAGCTGATGTGAAAATCGGTGTGGCGGGTCCGATGACGGGCGCCAACGCGGCATTTGGCGAACAGTACATGAAAGGGGCACAAGCGGCGGCCGACGCGGTCAACGCGGCGGGCGGCGTCAACGGGGAGAAGATCGTCCTGGTCAAGGGCGATGACGCCTGCGAGCCGAAACAGGCGGTGACGGTCGCCAAGGACCTCACCAACCAGAAAGTCGCCGGTGTGGTCGGCCACTTCTGCTCGTCCTCCACCATTCCTGCGTCCGAGATCTACGACGAAGCCGGCATCATCGCGATCACCCCGGGTTCCACCAACCCGCAAGTGACCGAGCGCGGCCTGAGCGCCATGTTCCGTATGTGCGGCCGTGACGACCAGCAAGGCATCGTGGCCGGCGACTACATCGTCGACGTGCTAAAGGGCAAGAAAGTGGCCGTGCTGCACGACAAGGACACCTACGGTCAGGGCCTGGCCGATGCGACCAAGGCTCAACTGGAAAAACGCGGCGTGAAGCCGGTGCTGTACGAAGGCCTGACCCGTGGCGAGAAAGACTTCAGCGCCGTGGTCACCAAGATCCGTGCGGCCGGTGCCGACGTGGTCTACTTCGGCGGCCTGCACCCGGAAGCCGGTCCACTGGTCAAACAACTGCGTACCGAAGGCCTGAAAGACGTGAAGTTCATGTCTGACGACGGCATCGTGACCGACGAACTGGTGACCACCGCCGGCGGCCCGCAATACGTCGACGGCGTGCTGATGACCTTCGGCGCCGACCCGCGCCTGCTGCCGGAAAGCAAGACGGTTGTGGATGCCTTCCGCAAGGCCGGCACCGAGCCTGAAGGCTACACCCTGTACGCCTACGCTTCGGTTCAGGCACTGGCCGCCGGCTTCAATGGCGCCAAGTCCAACAAGGGCGAAGACGCTGCCAAATGGCTGAAAGCCAACCCTGTGAAAACCGTGATGGGCGAGAAGACCTGGGACGCCAAGGGCGACCTGAAAGTCTCCGACTACGTGGTTTACCAGTGGGACAAGGACGGCAAATATCACCAGCTGGAAAAACAGAAATAACGGCACCTGATCAACCGGACGCCACATTCCCTGTGGGAGCGGGCTTGCCCGCGATGACGGCCTGACAGTCGACAACTTTGTTGAATGTTCTACCGCTATCGCTGGCAAGCCAGCTCCCACAAGGGGGCTGCGGTTTCCTGTCTGACATTGCTCCGACGTAAATCTGTATTTTTCCTAGAAGAACCGCGCGCCCCAGGGTGTGCAGGTTCTCACTGCGTGAGATTGCGTTATGGATGGTATTTTCCTGCAGCAACTGGTCAACGGCCTGACCCTCGGGTCGGTCTATGGCCTGATCGCCATCGGCTACACAATGGTCTACGGCATCATCGGCATGATCAACTTCGCCCACGGCGAGGTTTACATGATTTCCGCTTACCTCGCGGCAATCAGTCTGGCTCTGCTGGCTTACTTCGGTATCGAATCCTTCCCGCTGCTGATGCTCGGCACACTGGTCTTCACCATCGTCGTCACGGGGGTGTATGGCTGGGTCATCGAACGCATCGCCTACAAACCACTGCGCAACTCCACCCGACTGGCACCGCTGATCAGCGCCATCGGTATCTCCCTGATCCTGCAAAACTATGCCCAGATCAGCCAGGGCGCCCGTCAACAGGGTGTTCCGACGCTGCTCACCGGTGCCTGGCGCATCGACGTCGGCTCGGGCTTCGTCCAGCTGACCTACACCAAGATCTTCATCCTCGTCGCGGCGTTCGTCGGGATGGGCCTGCTGACCTACGTGATCAAGTACACCAAGCTCGGCCGCATGTGCCGCGCGACCCAGCAAGACCGCAAGATGGCTTCGATTCTGGGGATCAACACCGACCGGGTGATTTCCTATGTGTTCATCATCGGTGCAGCAATGGCGGCCCTGGCCGGCGTGCTGATCACCATGAACTACGGCACGTTCGACTTCTACGCGGGCTTCGTCATCGGCATCAAGGCGTTCACTGCTGCGGTGCTCGGCGGGATCGGTTCGCTGCCTGGCGCCATGCTCGGCGGGATCATCCTCGGGATCTCCGAGTCGCTGTTCTCGGGCCTGGTCAACTCCGACTACAAAGACGTGTTCAGCTTCTCGCTGCTCGTACTTGTTCTGGTCTTCCGGCCTCAGGGCCTGCTGGGCCGTCCTCTTGTGTCGAAGGTGTAAGCGATGTCTTCAACCACTACAAAATCCATCGATGTCAAAAAAAGCCTGGTTGAGGCGATTCTCGCCGGTCTGATCGCCCTGATCGTGTTCGGGCCGATTGTCGGCGTGGTTCTCGACGGCTACAGCTTCAACCTCGAACCGACCCGCGTGGCGTGGATCATCGCCATCGTCATGGCTGGCCGCTTTGCCCTCAGCCTGTTCCTGCAAACCCCCAAGGGGCTGCGCATTCTCGAAGGATTCGAGAGCACCGGTTCCGGCGTGCACGTGTTGCCCGCCGATCACAAATCCCGCCTGCGCTGGATCATCCCGCTGCTGATCGTGCTCGCCGTGGCCGTGCCGTTCGTGTCCAACTCCTACCTGCTGGGCGTGGTCATCCTCGGTTTGATCTACGTGCTGCTGGGGCTGGGACTGAACATCGTGGTCGGTCTGGCCGGCCTGCTCGACCTCGGTTATGTGGCGTTCTACGCCATCGGTGCCTACGGTCTGGCGCTCGGTTATCAGTACCTCGGGCTGGGCTTCTGGACCGTGCTGCCGCTGGCGGCGATCACCGCTGGCCTTGCCGGTTGCATCCTCGGTTTCCCGGTACTGCGCCTGCACGGCGACTACCTGGCGATCGTGACCCTAGGCTTCGGTGAAATCATTCGTCTGGTGCTCAACAACTGGCTGTCCCTGACCGGCGGCCCGAACGGCATGCCGGCGCCACTGCCGACCTTCTTCGGTCTGGAATTCGGCAAGCGGGCGAAGGATGGCGGGGTACCGTTTCACGAGTTCTTCGGCATCGCCTACAACCCGGATGTGAAGTATTACTTCATCTATGCGGTGCTGTTCCTGGTGGTGCTGGCCGTGCTTTACATCAAGCACCGTCTGGTGAAGATGCCGGTCGGCCGCGCCTGGGAAGCCCTGCGTGAAGACGAGATCGCCTGCCGCTCGATGGGCCTCAACCACGTGCTGGTCAAGCTCTCGGCGTTCACCATCGGTGCATCCACGGCGGGTCTGGCGGGTGTGTTCTTCGCCACCTACCAAGGCTTCGTCAACCCGACTTCGTTCACCTTCTTCGAATCGGCATTGATCCTCGCCATCGTGGTGCTCGGCGGCATGGGCTCGACCATCGGTGTGGTGATCGCAGCGTTCGTGCTGACCGTCGCCCCGGAACTGCTGCGCGGCTTCGCCGAATACCGCGTGTTGCTGTTCGGGATCCTGATGGTGTTGATGATGATCTGGCGACCTCGCGGGCTGATCCGCATCAGCCGCACCGGGGTCACTCCACGCAAAGGTGCCATTCACTATGAGAGGACTGCGCCATGAGTGAAGTCGTACTCTCTGTTGAAAAACTGATGATGCACTTCGGTGGCATCAAGGCCTTGAGCGATGTCAGCCTGAAGGTCAAACGCAACTCGATTTTCGCCCTGATCGGCCCCAACGGCGCCGGCAAGACCACGGTGTTCAACTGCCTGACCGGGTTCTACAAGGCCTCCGGCGGCAAAATCGAACTCAACGTGCGCGGCCAGCAGACCAACGTCATCCAGCTGCTGGGCGAGTCGTTCAAACCAACCGACTTCGTCTCGCCGAAAAACTTTGCCAGTCGCCTGTATTACAAGATGTTCGGCGGCACCCACCTGGTGAACCGCGCGGGCCTGGCCCGGACGTTCCAGAACATTCGCCTGTTCAAGGAAATGTCGGTGCTGGAAAACCTGCTGGTGGCCCAGCACATGTGGGTCAACCGCAACATGTTGGCCGGTATCCTCAACACCAAGGGCTATCGCAAGGCCGAAAGCGACGCGCTGGACTGCGCGTTCTACTGGCTGGAAGTGGTGGATCTGGTGGACTGCGCCAACCGTCTGGCCGGTGAACTGTCCTACGGCCAGCAACGCCGTCTGGAAATCGCCCGGGCCATGTGCACCCGGCCGCAGATCATCTGCCTGGACGAACCGGCCGCCGGCCTCAACCCTCAGGAAACCGAAGCGCTGAGCGCGATGATCCGGCTGCTGCGCGACGAGCACGATCTGACCGTGGTGCTGATCGAACACGACATGGGCATGGTAATGAGCATTTCCGATCACATCGTGGTGCTGGACCACGGCATCGTCATCGCCGAGGGCGGTCCGGATGCCATTCGTAACGATCCGAAAGTGATCGCTGCCTACCTGGGCGCCGACGAAGAGGAAGTCGTATGACGCAACCCATCCTCGAACTCAAGGATCTGGACGTGTTCTACGGCCCGATCCAGGCCCTCAAAGGCGTTTCGCTGCAGATCAACGAAGGGGAAACCGTCAGCCTGATCGGCTCCAACGGTGCCGGCAAATCCACACTGCTGATGTCGATCTTCGGCCAGCCACGGGCGGCGGGCGGGCAGATCCTCTATCAGGGCGTGGACATTACCCACAAGTCATCGCACTACATCGCTTCCAACGGCATCGCGCAGTCGCCGGAAGGGCGGCGGGTGTTCCCCGACATGACTGTCGAGGAAAACCTGCTGATGGGCACCATCCCGATTGGCGACAAATACGCCAAGGAAGACATGCAGCGCATGTTCGAGCTGTTCCCGCGGCTCGAAGAGCGCCGTACTCAGCGTGCAATGACCATGTCCGGCGGCGAGCAGCAGATGCTCGCCATCGCCCGGGCGCTGATGAGTCGGCCCAAGCTGTTGCTGCTGGATGAGCCAAGCCTGGGGCTGGCGCCGATCGTGGTGAAACAGATCTTCGCCACCCTGCGGGAACTGGCGAAAACCGGCATGACCATTTTCCTCGTCGAACAGAACGCCAACCATGCATTGAAGCTGTCCGACCGGGCGTACGTGATGGTCAACGGCGAGATCCGCCTGACGGGCACCGGCAAGGAGCTGCTGGTGAACGAGGAGGTGCGTAACGCTTACCTCGGCGGTCACTGATCGCTTGAAGTTGTCCACAAGCCCCGATGCGCGAGTGTCGGGGCTTTTTTGCGTCTGCTCGTTCACTGAAAACCAGGACTTTCGGGAAATTGTGGAAAACAAAATCACCAACCTGCCAAAGCGCGACATAAAGCCGCTGCAAATGGCTGTTTTTCCACAGTTTTGACTTGTCCCCGTTTGCTGTGGAGCCGGCTGTGAATAACGTGGGTGTAGCTGGCTGAAAGCCTTTGAATACGTGGCTTGTAGCGCTGTGGTTGTTTTTTGAGCAGTGTGTTTTTGCTGAGGGGAAGGCCTGTTTGTCAACCTTTTTATGGGGGGGCAAAAAGGCGCGGATCGCTGTGGTCAAGCCTGTGGATAAGTCTGTGATTAAACTCTGGAAAGACTCGGCTAAGGGCCGTAATTGCTGGCCTCGCGCAATCACGGGCATGACCGGCCGGTCGTGCAAAATGCCCTGCCCGGCACAACTGGTTGTTCAGGGTCAAGCAAAAAACTTTCAAAATCCCCCGCAAAGCCTTGTGTGGCGCGGCTTTGCGCTTTCCCAGTTGCCCCCGGAAACTGTGGAAGGGCTTGTGGATAACGTGCGTGCACATGGCTACAGGCCACGGCGCGTATGGCGTAGCGGCTGTTGGTCAATTAATGAGCAGGATTCGGTGGTTGCCGGTTAAAGCGGGGCCGGGCATGCTGCCCGCTGATTTTCTATTCCAATGGCTGCCCCGGCGGCCGAAGCAAGGAGAACACGATGTCCAACACCCTGTTTATCACCGGCGCGACCTCCGGTTTTGGTGAAGCCTGTGCCCGTCGTTTTGCCGAGGCCGGCTGGAAACTGGTGCTGACCGGTCGTCGTGAAGAACGCCTCAACGCGCTGTGCGCCGAGCTGTCCAAGCAGACCGAAGTACATGGTCTGGTGCTGGACGTGCGTGATCGCAAGGCGATGGAAGAGGCGATTGCCAACCTGCCGCCGTCGTTCGCCAAACTGCGCGGCCTGATCAACAACGCCGGGCTGGCGCTGGGCGTGGACCCTGCACCCAAATGCGACCTCGACGATTGGGACACCATGGTCGACACCAACGTCAAAGGCCTGATGTACAGCACTCGTCTGTTGCTGCCTCGCCTGATCGCCCACGGTCGCGGCGCCGGCATCATCAACCTCGGCTCCATCGCCGGTAACTACCCGTACCCGGGCAGTCACGTTTATGGCGCGACCAAGGCGTTCGTGAAGCAGTTCTCGCTGAACCTGCGGTGCGACCTGCAGGGCACTGGCGTGCGCGTCAGCAATATCGAGCCGGGCCTGTGCGAGAGCGAGTTCTCGCTGGTGCGTTTCGCCGGCGATCAGGCGCGTTACGACGCGACCTACGCCGGTGCAGAGCCGATCCAGCCGCAGGACATCGCCGAGACGATTTTCTGGGTGCTGAACGCACCGGCGCATATCAACATCAACAGCCTGGAGCTGATGCCGGTGAGTCAGACCTGGGCCGGTTTTGCCATCGAGCGTAACAAGGCTTAAAACCTTGTAACGGCTATTCGCGAGCAAGCTCGCTCCCACATGAGACCGCGATCAACTGTGGGAGCGAGCTTGCTCGCGAAGGGGCCGGAACAGGCAAAATCCCCGCATGGGGTAGACTCCTCACTCAACAACCCCACCGCACCCTGCGGTTTTCAAGGTTTTTCGAGGAGTTCAAGTGAGTAACCGTGGTGAGCAGTCGCTGCTCAAACAATCGACCATCCTGATGTTGGCCGTGTCGATCGCCGGGATCGCCACCGGTTTTGTTTCGGGTTCCCAGTCCATCCTGTTCGATGGCTTTTTTTCGTTGATTGCAACGTTCATCAAAGTCCTGATGCTGATCACGGCGAAGCTGATCGCCAAGCAAAGCAACCAGCGCTTCCAGTTCGGCTTCTGGCATCTGGAGCCGATGGTGCTGCTGATCGAGGGCAGTTTCCTGCTGCTGATCGCAATCTACGCCTTTCTCAACGGCGTGTTCGGCATCATCAACGGCGGTCGTGAGATCGAACTGGGGCTGGTGATCATCTACGCGGCGGTGTTCACCGTTGTCGAGTTCGCCTACTTCTTCTACGTCCGGCACCGCAATCGCACGCTCAAGTCGAGCCTGATCCAGTTCGACAACATCAGCTGGCTGGTGGACGCGATGCTGTCGGTGGGCCTGTTGATCAGTTTCCTCGCGGCGTTGCTGCTCAAGTCACAGGGTTATGGTGAGTGGGCGAAGTTTGTCGACCCGCTGATTCTCATCGTGCTGGCCCTGACCATGCTGCCACCGGCGTTCAAGATCCTCGGCCCGGCACTGCGTGACGTGCTCGGCATTGCGCCGGATACGCTGGACGATCAGGTGCGCCAGGTGATGGAGGCGGCGAAGGTCGAGCATGGTTTCGACGACTACGTGTCCTACGTGCAGAAGCACGGACGGGCGCGATTCATCGAGATTCATGTGGTGTTGCCGGCGGATTACGCGCTGAGCAGCGTCGCTCAGTTGGATGCGTTGCGGGAGGAAATCTCGGCGAAGCTGGGCAAACCGGATGCGGCACGGTGGTTGACCATCAGCTTTACGGGCGACAAAAAGTGGATCGCCTAGCGACCGCGTAAAGGCCTTCGCGAGCAGGCTCGCTCCCACGTTGGAATTGCGCCGAACAGACTATTTGTGAACCGCACAATCACCTGTGGGAGCGAGCTTGCTCGCGATAGCGATTGAACAATCAGCGCAGATAATCGGCGAGGCCGCGATAGCAGGTCGCCAAGTGATACGGCGTGGTCGACGGCATGTCCTTGCGGCTTACCTCGCCCTGGGCGTCACGGCACTCGTGCCAGCCGCCGGCGTGCAGGAAGCGCTGTTGCAGCGCCTGCAACTGGCGCAGCACCGCGCTTTCACAGCCCGGACGCAACGTCAGGGCGCGCAGGTATTCGGCCTGGGCCCAGATGCGCTGGGTCGAATCCTTCCCGTGTCCTTGCGGATCAAGCATGGCCAGCACCGCACCGGTGTCGGCCTCGACGCCCTGTTGTTCGGTGAAGGCAAACGCACGATCCAGTGCCGCGTGCAGCTTCGACCCGCGCAACAGCGGCGAGGATTCGAGCAGGAAATACCATTCAAACTGATGCCCCGGCTCAAACCAGTTATCCACAGCCCCCAGCGGCTTTTCCATCAACACGCCCTGTTGTGGTTCGATGAAGCGCTTGTGCATGGCTGTGCATAATTCGCTCAGCGCCTGCCGGGTCTGGGGATCTTCGCGAACGGCCAACGTGGCCAGGAAGGCTTCGGCCAGGTGCATCAGCGGGTTTTGCAGCGGGCCGGTTTCCAGCGTGATCCAGTCGCGGTCGAGGCAGGCTTCGTAGAGGCCGTCGCCCGTTGCGAATCGCCGGCCAATGACTTCCAGCGCGGCGTTCAGGGTCGATTCCACCAACGGTTCGCGAGACTTGTCCCAATAGTGGGCGCAGGCGAACAGGATGAAGGCGTGGGTGTAGAGGTCCTTGCGCTGATCCAGCGGTTTGCCCTGCGGATCGATGCTGTAGAACCAGCCGCCGTGCTCGGCATCGTGGAAGTGCCGTTGCAGGGAACGGAACAGCGCAGCCGCGCGGGCTTCGGCGTTATCCACAACCCCGATCAGGCTGGAAAACAGGTACAGCTGCCGTGCGCAGGCCATGGCCCGATAGCGCTGCGGCGGCAGCGGCTGATGCGCGGCGTCCAGCGCCTCGTAAGGCAGCGCCATGTCGGCGTTCCAGCCCGGTCCTTGCCAGAGGGGCACGATCACGTTCAGAAAGTGCTGTTGCACTTCACCGAACAGGGCGGTCAGTTCAGGCAGGGAGGTGGAGCGGGAAGCGTGGGGCATGGGCGGACGTCGTCACGGCAGGGGCGATTGCGCGACATGTTAACAGAGCGACAACCATTAGCGGCTTGGTGTCTGATCGGCCGTCATCGCTGGCAAGTCGAATCGTCGCACCGCAGCTCCCACAAATTACTCGGTGTAGCCACAATCGTGCGATCACCGAAGATCCCTGTGGGAGCTGGCTTGCCAGCGATGGGGCCGGATCAGGCGATAAAAATCAGCCAGCCAACAACCACGCGCCCGTCACCGCCGAAGCCGCTCCGGCCAGTCGAACCAGCGGTGCAGCAGCCTGAGGCAGAAAACGAACCACTGCATAACCCGCCGCATGCAGGGCCGCCGTCGCGACCACGAAACCGGCGGCATATGCCCACGGGCTCGACATGTCCGGCAGCTCCAGCCCATGGGCCACGCCATGAAACAGCGCAAACAGCGCCGTCGCCGCCACCGCCATCACCAGCGGCGGACGCACCGCCAGCGCCACCGCCAGACCCAGCGCCAGCACCGACGCGGCAATCCCGCTTTCCAGCGCCGGCAATTCCAGCCCTTCAAACCCGAGTAAACCGCCAATCAGCATGGTGCCAACGAAGGTGCAGGGCAGCGCCCAGCGTGCGGCGCCTTGCTGCTGCGCCGCCCACAGACCGACGGCCAGCATCGCCAGCAAATGGTCGAGGCCGCCGATCGGGTGGCTGATGCCGGCCACCAGGCCAGAGTCGCCGTGGCCGGGGTGGGCGAAGGCCAGCGCCGGGGTCAGCAGCAGCGCGACGGCGCCGAGAATACGTTTGAGTGTCATGGATAAGCTTCCTTGTTGATCAGTGAATCAGGCTGCAGTCAGCAGGCCCTGGCGTTCGATGAAGGCAATGATTTCTTCCAGGCCCTGACCGGTTTTCTGGTTGCTGAACACGAACGGCTTGCCGTTGCGCATGCGTTGAGTGTCGCTGTTCATCATCTCCAGCGAGGCGCCGACCAGTGGCGCGAGGTCGATCTTGTTGATCACCAGCAGGTCGGATTTGCAAATGCCGGGCCCGCCCTTGCGTGGCAGCTTGTCGCCGGCCGACACGTCGATCACGTAGATGGTCAGGTCGGACAGTTCCGGGCTGAAGGTCGCGGACAGGTTGTCGCCACCGGACTCCACCAGAATCAGGTCCAGCCCCGGAAAACGCCGGTTCAGTTGATCCACCGCTTCGAGGTTGATCGAAGCGTCCTCGCGGATCGCGGTGTGCGGGCAGCCGCCGGTTTCCACGCCGATGATGCGTTCCGGCGCCAGGGCTTCGTTGCGCACCAGAAAGTCGGCGTCTTCGCGGGTGTAGATGTCGTTGGTGACCACGGCGAGGTTGTAGCGCTCGCGCAGGGCCAGGCACAGGGCCAGGGTCAACGCGGTCTTGCCGGAACCGACCGGGCCGCCGATGCCGACGCGCAGAGGTTGTGTGTTCATGTGATTCTCCAGATAAAAGGCCCTAGGAACGGAACAGGCGGCTGTACTGGCGCTCATGGGCCATGCACGCCAGGGACAGACCGAACGCGGCGCTGCCGAGGTGTTCGGGATTGATTCGGGTGGCGTCCTGCTGGGCCTGTTGCAGCAGCGGCAGCAGTTCGCTGGTCAGGCGCTGGGCGGCTTGCTGGCCCAGCGGCAGGGTTTTCATCAGCACCGCGAGCTGGTTTTCCAGCCAGCTCCACAGCCACGCGGCGAGGGCGTCCTGCGGGCTGATGTGCCAGGCGCGCGCCGCCAGTGCCCAGCACAGGGCCAGGTGCGGCTCGACGCAGTGTTCGAGAAAGTCCCGCGCGGGCTGATCGAGTTCGGGCAAGCCATTGAGCAGTTGCTGCAACGAATAGCCCATCTGCCGGCTCTCCAGATGCAGTTCGCGGGTTTCACGGCTGGCGCGGTGGCTTTCGCAGAGCTTGCGCAATTCATCCCAGTTTTCATCCGCAGCAGCCTGGCAATGGGCGAGCAACATGGGCGCCTCGAACCGCGCGAGGTTGAGCAGCAATTGATCGCTGATCCAGCGGCGGGCGCTGTCCGGGCTGTCGACACGGCCGTTATCCACCGCCATCTCCAGGCCCTGGGAATAGCTGTAGCCGCCAATCGGCAATTGCGGACTGGCCAGGCGCAGCAGCGCCCAGGCCGGGTTCACAAACGGACGCCGAACTGATGGAGTTTCGGCGCGTAGTTGAAGTCTTCGTCACCGTGCCGCGAATGGTGATGGCCGCCACCGTAGGCGCCGTGTTCCGGCTGGAACGGCGCTTCGATCGATTCCACGGCGGCGCCGAGCTGCTCGAGCATCGCCTTGAGCACGTAATCGTCGAGCAGCCGCAACCAGCCGTCACCGACTTGCAGCGCCACATGGCGGTTGCCCAGGTGATAGGCGGCGCGGGTCAGTTCGAAGGCGTTGGCGCAGGTGACATGCAGCAGCTGTTCGGGGCGGGCGCAGACCCGGACGATCCGGCCGTCTTCGGCTTGCAGGCATTCGCCGTCATACAGCGGCGGCTGACCGCGCTCCAGGAACAGTCCGACGTCCTCGCCTTCGGCACTGAAACAGCGCAGGCGGCTTTTGCTCCGGGCTTCGAAGGTCAGGTGCAACTCGGCGGCCCAGACGGGTTGGGGGTCGATTCTGCGATGAATCACCAGCATCGGAAAGCTTCCAGCAGTGGACAATGCTCAGGCTAGAGCAAGGGGCTTGCCAATCGGACGAAATGTAGGAAAACCCTGTCGGAGACTAGTGGATGTTTCAAGATGTTGCAGGGATGTGGGGTGTTTTGGTGCATGAAGTTTTTTACATGCACCAAACAGGAGCCAGTGTGGGAGCGAGCTTGCTCGCGAATGGCGTCCGCCCAGTCATATTGAGTTGACTGACACACCGCTATCGCGAGCAAGCTCGCTCCCACAGGGGATTGGGGCTTCAGAGGAATTATTCGGTACTGCCGAGCCCTTGCCAGTGCTTCAACCCGATAAAGATGAAGCGCAACTGCTGGGTGATCTTTGCCTGTGGCGTCAGATGCTCCGGCAGGGCTTCGGCCGGCGGGTCGATGATGTCCGGCAGGGTGGCGAACACCGATTTGACGATCAGGTCGGCCATCACGCTCAGACCGTCACGATTGAGGTGCTGGAGCTTGGGCATCAAGGCCAGATCCGCCGCCAGGTCGGAGCTGATGTCCTCACGCAAACGGCCAATCGCCTGACGCACCGGCAACGATCCGCCGTACTGCTCGCGGGCCAGAAACAGGAATTGCGAACGGTTGGCGCTGACCACGTCGAGGAAGATCCGCACCGACGCATCGATGATGCCACCCATGACGAATTCGTTGTGGCGCACCAGGCGGATGGTTTCGCGGAAGGTCTGGCCGACTTCGCTGACCAGTACCAGGCCGAGTTCGTCCATATCGGCGAAATGCCGGTAGAAACCGGTGGGCACGATGCCGGCGGTTTTCGTCACTTCACGCAGGCTCAGGCTGCCGAATCCTCGGCCGCTTTCCATCAAGTGGCGGGCAGCGTCCATCAGGGCGTTGCGGGTCTGTTGTTTCTGTTCGGCGCGGGGCAGCATCGCAAGGGTGTGTTCTTAGGCAAGACAAGCGCCGCACTCTAGCAAATCGGCTTTGTCGGCGTCGAACGGCAGCGGGGGAGATGGAAGCGGGAAATCGCGACTTCTTTATACAGGCTGCTGAAAAGTCAAAAGCCCAATCCGGGGATTGGGCTTTTTTTCCAGGCCGCCATGGGCTTAGCTCAAAGCGCTGTTGCGTTCGATCACGCGGTCACCACCACCTTCGGCCAGAGTTTGACCTTGTGGGGTTTTGTCGTAGCCGTCAGCAGCCAGGGTCTGACCTTGTGGGGTACGGTCGCCGCCGTCAGAAGCCAGAGTCTGGCCTTGTGGAGTGCGGTCGCCGCCATCAGATGCCAGGGTTTGACCTTGTGGAGTGCGATCCGAACCGTCTTGAACCAGACCTTTCTCTTCCAGACGATCACGGCCGCCTTCGGCTACGGTCTGACCTTGTGGAGTTTTGTCATAGCCATCTTGAACCAGACCTTTTTCTTCCAGACGGTTGCGACCGTTTTCAGCCAGAGTCTGGCCTTGTGGAGTGCGGTCACCACCATCAGCGGCAACAGTCTGGCTGAACACCGAGTGGCTGGATTTCACTTGCGGGGTAGCCTGATCGGCGGCTGGCAGAGCGAAAGCGGTGCTGGCCAGCATCGAGAGGGTAAGACTGAACAGAAGTTGGCGTTTCATGATGGGTTGCTCCTTGGGAGGGCGATAAAGTGGGTACGAGGGCAATGCTACTCTCGATAAGTCGATATAAAAGTTCATAAACACAATGGTAATAATCAACAGAATTGATTGTTCGCTTGGGAGGCTCTAGCTCGCGCGTTTCAGGCGGGCGGTTTTGCACAGCGGTGGGTATTTTCCACCCACTCGCGCCCCGCAAAAGTGCGGGTCCGGTAACGCCGAATCGACCGATCGGTCAGGATGGCGACCGTTTTTTGCCCTCGATGGGGCTTTGGATTAAACCTGCGGGCTGTTTGTCAGTCACAGATTTCATGAGGGCCATCACGGCCCGCCGTTTCAGCTGCGTCGTGCCAATGGATGCAGTCGTCTTCAGGAGCTTTGTGCAATGACGCGCACGCGTAAAATCTTCGCCTGGACCTTCGCCACCCTCGTGCTGCTTCTGGCGGTGCTGGTGCTGATCATCGTGTTCTTCGACTGGAACCGGATCAAACCGCCGCTCAACGCCAAAGTCTCGGAAGAATTGCACCGACCGTTCGCCATCAACGGCAACCTGTCCGTGGTCTGGCGGCGTGAACTCGACGAGGGCGGCTGGCGCGCCTGGGTGCCGTGGCCGCACGTGGTGGCCGAAGACCTGACGCTGGGCAATCCGGACTGGTCGAAGCAGCCGCAAATGGTCACCCTCAAACGGGTCGAGCTGCGCATTTCGCCACTGGCCTTGCTGGCGCAACGGGTGACGATCCCGCGCATCGACCTGACCGAACCCAACGCGCAATTGCAGCGTCTGGCCGACGGCCGCGCCAACTGGACCTTCAAGTTCGATCCCAAGGATCCCGATGCCGAGCCCTCGAACTGGGTGGTCGACATCGGCGCCATCGGTTTCGACAAGGGGCACGTCACTCTGGATGACCAGACCCTCAAGACCAGCCTCGACCTGCTGATCGATCCGCTGGGCAAGCCGATTCCGTTCAGCGACATCGTCGGCGACAAAGCCGCGAAAACCGCACAGGACAAGGGCGGTGCACCGCAGGATTACGCCTTCGGCCTGAAAGTCACCGGCCAGTACCACGGCCAGAAACTCGCAGGTCAAGGCAAGATCGGCGGCCTGCTGGCCTTGCAGGATGCGGCTAAACCGTTCCCGTTGCAGGCCCAGGCGAAGATCGGCGATACCAGCGTCGAACTCGCCGGCACCCTGACCGATCCGCTGAATCTCGGCGCCCTCGATCTGCGCCTGAAACTGGCGGGTGCCAGCCTCGGCAATCTGTATCCGCTGACCGGCGTGACCCTGCCGGACACCCCGCCGTACGCCACCGACGGCCACTTGATCGCCAAACTGCACGAGCCGGGTGGTGCGCAATTCCGCTATGAGCAGTTCAACGGCAAGATCGGCAGCAGCGACATTCATGGCGATCTGGCTTACGTCGCCAGCCAGCCACGGCCCAAGCTGAGTGGCGCGCTGCTGTCCAATCAACTGCTGTTCGCCGACCTCGCGCCGCTGATCGGTGCTGACTCCAATGCCAAGCAGAAGGCCCGTGGCGGCGAGAGCAAGCAGCCGACGGACAAGGTGTTGCCGGTGGAAGAATTCAAGACCGAGCGCTGGCGCGACATGGACGCCGACGTCGAATTCACCGGCAAACGCATCGTCCACAGCGAAGAACTGCCGTTCACCGACCTCTATACCCACCTGAAACTCAACGACGGCGAACTGAGCCTGGAGCCGCTGCGCTTTGGCGTGGCCGGTGGCAATCTCGATGCGCAGATTCGCCTCAACGGTCGCACCGAGCCGCTGGAAGGCCGGGCGAAACTGACCGCACGCAAGTTCAAGCTCAAACAACTGTTCCCGACCTTCGAACCGATGAAGACCAGTTTCGGCGAGCTCAACGGCGATGCCGATATCGCCGGTCGCGGCAACTCGGTGGCCAAACTGCTGGGTGGCGCCAACGGCAACCTGAAGATGCTGATCAACGACGGCGCCATCAGTCGCGAGTTGATGGAACTGGCCGGGCTCAACGTCGGCAACTATGTGGTCGGCAAGATCTTTGGCGACAAGGAAGTGAAGATCAACTGCGCGGCGGCGGACTTCGACATCAAGACCGGCCTGGCGAGCACGCGGCTGTTTGTGTTCGACACCGAGAACGCAATCATCTACATCGACGGCACGGCGAACATGGCCACCGAGCAACTGGATCTGACGGTGACGCCGGAATCCAAGGGCTGGCGTTTGATTTCCCTGCGTTCGCCGCTGTACGTGCGCGGCAAGTTCATCAAGCCGGATGCCGGGGTGAAAGCGGTGCCGCTGATTCTGCGCGGGGCGGGGATGGTGGCGCTGGGGGTGATCGCCGCGCCGGCGGCGGGCCTGTTGGCGCTGGTGGCGCCGAGCGGTGGCGAGCCGAACCAGTGCGCGCCATTGCTGGAGCAGATGAAGGCGGGCAAGGCGCCGGTGACTGTCAAACCCACCAAATGATTTTGTAGCGTCAGATCGTTCCCACGCTCCGCGTGGGAATGCCGCCATGGACGCTCTGCGTCCGCTCTTGGGACGCGGAGCGTCCCGGGATGCATTCCCACGCAGAGCGTGGGAACGATCGGTCGTCGGGGTCAGCGGGGTTAGCGGGGCTCAGAGGTCTTTCAGGATGTCGGCCATGTCATCGGCATGCTCTTCTTCCTGAGCCAGGATGTCTTCGAAGATCCGGCGGGTGGTCGGATCCTTTTCGCCGATGTACTGGATGATCTCGCGGTAGCTGTCGATGGCGATCCGCTCGGCCACCAGGTCTTCGTAAACCATTTCCTTCAAGGTGTTGCCGGCCACGTATTGCGCGTGGGACATCTTCGACAGCAGGTCAGGGTTGAACTCGGGCTCGCCGCCCAGTTGCACGATGCGCTCGGCGAGACGGTCGGCGTGTTCGGCTTCCTGAGTGGCATGTTCCAGGAACTCGTTGGCCGCGACGTTGGCTTTCAGGCCGTTGGCCATGAAGTAGTGGCGCTTGTAGCGCAGGACGCAGACCAGTTCAGTGGCCAGCGATTCGTTGAGCAGGCGCAGCACTTCTTCACGGTTGGCGCTGTAGCTTTCGGTCACCGCGCCATTTTCCACATGCAGGCGTGCGCGCTCGCGCAGGGTTTGAACATCAGACAAATGCAGGTCACTCATTTCAGTCTCCTGGAGGCTAATCCGATTGGCGTCACGTTCTGCTGACGTGATCGTTACCAGGTTGTGAGTGATGAACGCTGCAAAAAGTTTTGTCGGATTCAGCGCGGGACATGCCCGGAAAGCTGAGCCTCTTCGCGCAGCCAGGCAAAAAACGCCTTCACCGGTGGATGCCGCTCACGGCCCGGTACGCAAAGCGCGCTGTAACCGGCGCCGTCGACCTGCACCTCGCCCTTGTACGGCACCAGCAGACCGCTGGCGACGCTCTCCGACACCAGAATATTGCTCGCCAGCACCAGCCCCTGTCCGGCGATGGCCGCTTGCAGGGCGTAATGCTCTTCGTCGTATTCGCGGACGGCCGGGTGCTGATTCAACCAGTTCTCGCCCGACTGCGCGCACCACGCTTCCCAGCCGTGGGCGTAGAGCTTGGAGTTGTGCCAGCGCACGCTGATCAGCGCCGGGGTCCGACGGGCGGCCAGCGCCACTTGTTCCGGCGAGCCGTACACGCCGAACGACTCATCGAACAGGCACAGCCCGTAGAGGTTCGGGTAATCGTCGAGGCTGTAGCGCAGCACCAGATCGACGCTGGCGTCCTGATGCAGGTCGATCACTTCGCAATGGGTGTCCAGCCGCACATTGATGTTCGGGTGTTTTGCGTAAAACCGCCCCAGTCGTGGCACCAGCCACAGCGCGGCGAACGCGGCGGTGGTCGACAGCGTCAGGCTGCTGCCACTGCGTTGCGGGCGCAGGGTGTCGACGCTTTGCGCCACCTCCAGAAATGCGCCGTGCAGGCTGCGGAACAGTCGCTCGCCACCCTCGGTCAGGCGCACCTGTCGCGGCAGGCGTTCGAACAGCGCCACGCCGAGCCAGTCTTCCAGCGAGCGGATCTGATGGGAAATCGCCGTCGGCGTCACCGCCAGTTCTTCGGCGGCCGCCTTGAAGCTCAACAGGCGTGAGGCGGATTCGAATGCGCGCAGGGCGGTCAGGGGCAAGGCAGCAAACATGAAAACTCCACGGATGAAATAAATTCATCCAAACTGATTTTTGCTCATTTGAGGCGATGACGTGATGCCTGCAATATGGCGCCACACCGTCACTCAAGTCTAGTCCCAAGGAGATTCAGATGAGCAAGATTCTTGCGATCCATGCCAGCCCACGCGGTGAGCGTTCCCATTCGCGGCGTCTGGCGGAAAGTTTTCTCAGCGCCTGGCAAGTCCGTCATCCACAGGCTCAGGTCACCCGCCGTGAAGTCGGGCGGGCGTTGATTCCGGCGGTGAATGAAGCGTTTGTCGCAGCGGCGTTTTACCCGGAGCCTGGAGCACGGCCGCTGACGATGCAGGCCGATCTGGCGCTCAGCGATCAACTGGTGGGCGAGTTGTTCGATCACGACCTGCTGCTGATTTCCACGCCGATGTACAACTTCAACGTGCCCAGCGGCCTCAAGGCCTGGGTCGATCAGATCGTGCGATTGGGCCTGACGTTCGACCACACCCTGGACAACGGCATCGCCCAGTACACGCCGCTGTTGCACGGCAAGAAGGCGCTGATCGTCACCAGTCGCGGCGGTTTCGGATTCGGCCCCGGTGGCGAGCTGGAGGCGTTGAACCACGCTGATCCATGGTTGCGCACGGCATTGGGTTTTATCGGCATCAACGACGTCACGGTGGTCGCCGCCGAGGGCGAGGAATCCGCCGAGCGCACCTTCGCGGTGTCGGTGGCCGAGGCCGAGCAGCGCCTGCTCGACCTGGCCCGGGCGTTCTAGGTGGCCTGGCTGTTTCTGCTGATCGCGGCCGGGTTCGAGGTCACCTTCGCCATGGGCATGAAGTACGCCGAGGGTTTCACCCGGCTCTGGCCCTCGCTGATCACCGTGGTCGCGGCGGTGGGCGGGGTGTACTTCCTGACTCTGGCGATGCGCGAGTTGCCGGTAAGTATCGCCTACCCGATCTGGACCGCCATCGGCTCGCTCGGCACGGTGTTTCTCGGTTTTGCCCTGCTGGGCGAGAGCCTGACGCTGGTGAAATTGCTGTCGGTGGGGCTGATTGTGGCGGGGGTGGTGGGGCTGAAGTAGGCTGGTCGTGGAGTTGTCATCATCGAGGAGGATGCTTGGCGGGCGTTTTGCACGCCCTGCATCCACTCACCGACCACAAGGATGTTTGCCCATGTCGCAAGATTCGGCCACACGTTATCCACTGGTGCTGGTGCCGGGAATGCTCGGTTTCATCCGTCTGGTGCTGTACCCGTACTGGTACGGGATCATCAAGGCGTTGCGCCGTGGTGGTGCGACGGTGATTGCGGTGCAGGTGTCGCCGCTCAATTCCACCGAAGTGCGCGGCGAGCAATTGCTGACGCGCATCGATGAAATCCTGCGTGAAACAGGCGCGGCCAAGGTCAATCTGTTTGGCCATAGCCAAGGCTCGCTGACGGCGCGATACGCGGCGGCCAAACGTCCGGATCTGGTGGCTTCGGTCACGTCGGTGGCCGGGCCCAATCATGGTTCGGAACTGGCCGACTATCTGGCGAAACACTATCCGGCGGACAGCGCCAAGGGTCGCATTCTGGAAGCGCTGTTACGCTTTGTCGGTTGGCTGATGGCGCTGCTGGAAACCGGTTACCACGGACCGAAACTGCCGGTGGATATCCACGCTTCGCACAACTCCCTGACCACCGAAGGCGTGGCGCTGTTCAATCAGCGTTATCCACAGGGCCTGCCGCAAACCTGGGGCGGGCACGGGCCGGAAGAGGTCAACGGCGTGCGTTATTACTCGTGGTCCGGCACTTTGCAGCCGGGCAAGACCGACCGTGGCGGCAACCTGTTCGACGGCACCAATCGCAGTTGCCGGTTGTTCGCCAAGACCTTCGTGCGTGAGCCGGGACAATGCGACGGCATGGTCGGACGCTACAGCTCGCACCTGGGCACGGTCATCGGCGATGACTACCCGATGGATCACTTCGACATCGTCAACCAGTCGCTGGGACTGGTCGGCAAAGGCGCGGATCCGGTGCGGCTGTTCGTCGAGCATGCGGCGCGCCTCAAGGCTGCCGGGGTCTAACAGTCAGACCACGTTATCGTTCATCGCTGGCAAGCCAGCTCCCACAATGATTCAGGTGTGCACAAGATCTGTGCTCGACTCCAACTCTGTGGGAGCTGGCTTGCCAGCGAAGAGGCCAGATCAGGCGACGCTGAGTTTGCGGCCCAGCACTGTGGTCCAGCGCTCGGAAAGAATCACCCCGCCCAGCGTCAGCAAGCCACCGACCAGGTGATACATCGCCAGTTGTTCCTTCAGCACCACCGCGGCAATCAGCGCCGTTATCAACGGCAGCAGGTTGAAGAACAGCGTGGTCCGGCTCGGACCCAGGCGCTGTACGGCCTGCATCCACGCCAGCGGCGCGAGCATCGAAGCCAGCAGGCACGCATACAGCACCAGCGGAATGTTCTGCAGGGTCAGGCCGGTTTTCGGTGAAGTCGCGTACAGCGGAAACAGCACCACCACTGCCACCAGCACCTGCAGATACAGCAACACCAGCGGCGGCAAACGCAGCTGCCATTTTTTCAGCAGGGTGCTGTAGATGGCGTAGGCGAGGGTGGCGATCAGCATCATCGCGTCACCCAGGTTCACCCCGTGTTGCAGCAGTGCGCCGAGGCTGCCGGACGACACCACCACCAGCACACCGGCGAACGACAGCACCGCACCGACCAGCGCGCCGGCGGTCAGGCGCTGGCCGAGGCTGATGATTGCCATGGCCAGTGACATCAATGGCATCAGCGACAGGATGATGCCCATGTTGGTGGCGCTGGTCATGGTCGCCGCGAAGTAGGCCAGGCTCTGATAGACCGCCATGCCGAGCACGCCGAGGATGAAAATCTTGCCCAGGTTCGGGCGGATCTGCGGCCAGTGTGCGATCACCTTCTTGAGCATGAACGGCGTGAACAGCAGGCCGGCGAGCAGCCAGCGGTAGAAGCCGATCTCGGCGGGAAAGATCGCACCGACCGCTAGCTTGTTGATCACGGTATTGCCGGCCCAGATGAAAATCGCCAGCAGGGGAAACGCGTATTGCATGGGAGGAGAAACCAGTACGTTGATGAGCGGTGATTATCCCCTGTCTGGATACAGGCCTATACTGCGAACCGGACAACCCGCACCTGATTCCGGACAGCATGAACAGTAAACACATCGATCTGCTGGATTTCAGCGAATTGCCGTCGGCGGTGTATTTCCGCTATGCCGACTTCAATGCCCATGAATACGCCGCGCCGCACCGACATCCGTGGGGCACGCTGGAGTACGCGGCCCACGGCGTGCTGCACATGGATGTCGACGGCAGTCGTTTCATGTCGCCGCCGCAATACGCGGTGTGGGTGCCGCCGCAGGTCGAGCACAGTTTCTACAGTCATCAGCCGGTCAATTATCGGGCGGTGTGTCTGGCGCCGGATGTCTGTTCCGATTTGCCGGCGCAGGCCTGCACCCTGGCGATCAGCGACATTCTCAAGGCGATCCTCAAGGACTTCGCCGCCCGTGATGTGAAGATCCCCGCGTTCGAAGCCGACCAGCGCCTGGCCCAGGTGTTGGTGGATCAATTGCGCCAGGCACCCGTTCATCAGTGCTATTTGCCCTACGCCAGTAGCCCCGGTTTGCTGACCATTCTCGAAACCCTGCAGGCCGAGCCCGGCAACAACGAGCCGCTGGCTCACTGGGCGGCGCAGGTGCATGTCAGCGAGCGCACCCTGGCCCGGCAGTTTGTGCGGGAACTGGGGATGAGTTTTGGCGAATGGCGTCAGCGCCTGCGTTATCTCGCGGCCATCGAGGCGTTGGAAAGTGCGCACAGCGTTCAGGAAATCGCCTTCGACCTTGGTTACAGCAGCGGCTCGGCCTTCATCGCCATGTTTGCCCGACAGGCCGGGTGTACCCCGGAGCAATACCGGCGCAGCCATCTTGAGGGCAGGAAGGTGTAACAAGCTTTGACTACACTCAGCCGGAGGCCGCCTCCATCGAGGCGGCGCCAAGGAGAAAACTCCATGAAGATGCTGCGTGTCCCTTTGTTGATGATCGGTCTGCTGCTGTGCTCCCAGGGTTTCGCCGCCACGGCGCAACAGAACAAGATGACCACCTGCAACGCCGACGCCACGGCCAAGAGCCTCAAGGGCGACGAGCGCAAAGCCTTCATGAGCACCTGCCTCAAGGCAGCCCCGGCTGCCAACGACGCCAAGGCCCTGACCCCGCAGCAGGAAAAGATGAAAACCTGTAATGCCGACGCCAAGACCAAGGCGCTGACCGGCGATGCGCGCAAGACCTTCATGAGTGACTGCCTGAAGAAAAAATAGACGCCGGAGCTTTGTGGTGAGTGTGCTGGCCCCATCGCGGGCAAGCCCGCTCCCACAGGGAGTGAGGCTGTTCACAGCATTTGTGTTCGATTCTTAACTTGTGGGAGCTGGCTTGCCAGCGATGAGGCCCGAAAGGTCTGCCCGCATATCCCTAGTGCTCACCTCGGATCGCTGGCAGACTGCCAATCCTTTTACGCCGTTCGTTTTGAGGCTGTATGCCAACGTTTTCTGAGCGTCATGTAGTGTTCTGGGTCAGTTGCATCATCATTTTCGGCGGTCTGTTGCTGGTGTTGCCATTACGCCTGCTGCCCAGTCTGCTGGCCGGCTTGCTGGTGTTCGAACTCGTCAACATGCTCACACCCCAACTGCAACGGCTGATCGAAGGCCGCCGCGCGCGCTGGCTGGCGGTGGCGCTGCTGGGCACGCTGGTGGTGAGTGTGCTGACACTGATCTTCGCCGGCGCCATCAGTTTCCTGCTGCATGAAGCGGAAAATCCTGGCGCTTCCCTCGACAAATTCATGGGCGTGGTCGACCGCGCGCGCGGGCAGTTGCCGCCGTTCATCGACGCCTACCTGCCGGCCAGCGCTGCCGAGTTCCGGGTGGCCATCGGTGAATGGGCGAGCAAGCATTTGTCCGAACTGCAACTGGTGGGCAAAGACGCGGCGCACATGTTCGTGACGCTGCTGATCGGCATGGTGCTGGGCGCGATCATCGCCTTGCAGCGCGTGCCCGACGTCACCAAGCGAAAACCGCTGGCGGCCGCGCTGTTCGATCGTCTGCACCTGCTGGTCCAGGCATTTCGCAACATCGTCTTCGCACAGATCAAGATTTCCCTGCTCAATACCTTTTTCACCGGGATCTTCCTGGCCGTGGTCCTGCCGCTGTTCGGGATCAAGCTGCCGCTGACCAAGACCCTGATCGTCCTGACCTTCCTGCTCGGCCTGTTGCCGGTGATCGGCAACCTGATGTCGAACACGCTGATCACCATCGTCGGACTGTCGCTGTCGATCTGGGTGGCGATTGCGGCGCTGGGTTACCTGATCTTTATCCACAAGCTGGAATACTTTCTCAACGCGCGCATCGTCGGTGGACAGATCAGTGCCAAGTCCTGGGAGTTGCTGCTGGCAATGCTGGTGTTCGAGGCCGCGTTCGGCCTGCCGGGGGTGGTGGCGGGGCCGATTTATTACGCGTATCTGAAGAGTGAGTTGAAGCTGGGCGGGATGGTTTGATCCAGGCCTTGTAGCGTCAGAAAGGCCCACTTCGCGAGCAAGCTCGCTCCCACAGGTTCAGTGTGATCCTGTGGGAGCGAGCTTGCTCGCGATTGGCAGCGCCGCAGAAACTGGATCAGTTCACCGAGCCATAACGTTTCATGGCCTCGATCGCCAGACCGCTGCCGATGCTGCCAAAAATGTTCCCTTCCACATGCCGCGCGTTCGGCAGCATCGCCGAGACGCTGTTGCGCAACGCCGGAATACCGCTCGAACCACCGGTGAAGAACACCGTATCGACCTGACCCACCGCTACGTTGGCGTCCGCCAGCAATTGGGTGACGCTGCCACGCACGCGCTCGAGCTGCGACTCGATGGCCGACTCGAACAACGCCCGGGTCAGTTCCACGCTCAGGCCTGACTCGATGCGATCCAGCGGCACGTGACGGCTGTCGTTGTGGGTCAGCTGGATCTTGGTTTCTTCCACTTCCATCGCCAGCCAGTGCCCGGCGCGCTGTTCGATCAGCTTGAACAGACGGTCGATGCCGCCGGTGTCCTCGATGTCGTAGCGCATGCTGCCAAGGGCCAGAGTCGATTTCTGCGAGTACACCGAGTTGATGGTGTGCCAGGTCGCCAGGTTCATGTGGTGGCTGGTCGGCATGAACGCGCCGCTTTTCATACGGCTACCGTAGCCGAACAACGGCATCAGGCCTTGCAGGCTCAGCTGTTTGTCGAAGTCGGTCCCGCCGATGTGCACGCCGCCGGTGGCGAGAATGTCGTCGTGACGGTTATCGACACCGCGACGCTCGGGCGACAGGCGTACCAGCGAGAAGTCCGACGTACCACCGCCGATGTCGACGATCAGTACCAGCTCTTCCTTCTCGATGGTCGACTCGTAGTCGAAGGCCGCAGCGATCGGCTCGTACTGGAACGACACATCCTTGAAACCGAGTTTGCGCGCCACTTCCACCAGGGTGTCTTCGGCTTCCTGGTCGGCCAGCGGATCGTCGTCGACGAAGAACACCGGGCGGCCCAGCACCACTTGCTCGAACTCACGACCGGCGGCAGTTTCCGCGCGGCTCTTGAGCTGGCCGATGAACAGCCCGAGCAAGTCCTTGAACGGCATCGCCGTGCCGAGGACGCTGGTGTCGTGCTTGATCAGCTTGGAACCGAGCAGGCTCTTGAGCGAGCGCATCAGCCGGCCTTCGTAGCCTTCCAGGTACTCGTGCAGCGCCAGACGGCCGTAAACCGGGCGGCGCTCCTCGATGTTGAAGAAGACCACCGACGGCAGGGTGATCTTGTCGTCTTCCAGCGCGATCATCGTTTCCATGCCGGGGCGCAGCCAGCCGACGGTGGAGTTGGACGTGCCGAAGTCGATGCCGCAGGCACGGGCTGGAGAGGCGTCTTTCATGGTCTTTCGGTTCCGGTCAAAAAAACGGCCGCGCAGTGTATGTCAGTGCGCGACAGATTCGAAGGCCGGTCATCTGCTATTTCACGACTAAGCTTGCTTGAAACTCGCCGCTTTGCCCCAAACTTGCTGGCATGGGCCGGCAGACATACCGGCGGTCGCAAGAACCGCCGTCCGCTGCCGATAAACTTCTGCTGCGCCACCCGGTCACAACCTTGAGATCGGTCAACCGGCCTTGCGCGAATCGGCGCATGCTGGCATCGGCGCGAAATCGATAACGGATGGTGATTCCTTCGATGGACTTCAAAGACTATTACAAGATACTCGGCGTGGAGCCGACGGCTGACGACAAGGCGATCAAGGCTGCCTATCGCAAGCTGGCGCGCAAATACCACCCCGATGTCAGCAAGGAAAAGGACGCCGAGGCCAAGTTCAAGGACGCCTCGGAAGCCTATGAAGCACTGAAAAGCGCCGACAAACGCGCCGAATACGACGACCTGCGCCGCTACGGCCAGCACGGTCAGCCGTTCCAGGGCCCGCCGGGCTGGCAGAGCCGTGGCGGTTTTGGCGGCGGCGGTGGCGACACCGGTGACTTCTCGGACTTCTTCAGTTCGATCTTCGGCAATCGCGGCCCCGGTTTCGGTGGCGGCGCTGGCCGGCAATCCCGCAGCGCCGGACGGCGAGGGCAAGACGTGGAACTGGAACTGCCGATCTTTCTGGAAGAGACGCTTTCGAACGAATCGAAAAAGATCAGCTTCCAGGTGCCGCAATACAACGGTTCGGGCCAGCACGTCAGCAACACCAGCAAGAGCCTGAACGTGAAGATCCCGGCGGGCGTGACCGACGGCGAGCGCATTCGCCTCAAGGGCCAGGGCGCACCGGGCATCGGTGGCGGCGCCAATGGCGATCTGTACCTGACCATCCGTTTCGCGCCGCACCCGAAATTCGACGTTGAAGGCGAAAACCTGATCATCACCTTGCCGCTGGCACCGTGGGAGCTGGCGCTGGGCGCCGAAGTGGCCGTGCCGACCCTGACCGGCAAGATCAATCTCAAGGTTCCGGCCGGCAGCCAGAACGGCCAGCGCATGCGCGCCAAGGGTCACGGCCTGCAGAACAAGGCCGGCGAACGCGGTTATCTGTTCGTCCAGCTCAAGGCTGTAATGCCCAAAGCCAACGGCGATGACGTCAAGGCGCTGTGGCAGGAATTGGCGAAGAAGGCCGCCTTCAATCCGCGAGAGAACTTCTGATACTGACGACGGAGTAGCCCATCATGAGCAGCCCCCTGATCGTTCAACTGGACATGGCAGAATTCTGTGAGGCGGCCGACCTGTCGGACGTCTACGTGATCGAAATCGTCGAACACGGCATCCTCGAACCTCAGGGCGCGCAGCCCAGGGAATGGCGCTTCACCGATTACGAACTGGCCCTGGCCAAACGCGCCGCCAAGCTGCGGCGCGACCTGGATCTGGAATGGGAAGGCGTCGCCCTGGCGCTGGACCTGCTGGAAGAAGTGCAGGAACTGCGGGCCGAGAACCGCATGCTCCGTCAGCGTCTGGCGCGGCTGGTGGTCGAATAGTTTCTCGGATGTGATTGAGGGCCCCATCGCTGGCAAGCCAGCTCCCACAGGGTTCTGCGTAGTTCAAAGAAGTTTCGATCAACGATGAACTTGTGGGAGCTGGCTTGCCAGCGATGAAATCGCCGCGTTTTTCCTGCTTAAACCTGTCTGGGCAGCATCACGCTGAACAGCGTTCCGTCGGCTTCGCTGGAACTGACTTCGATCGTCCCGCCGTGGGCGGTCACCACTTCCTTGACGATGAACAGGCCCAGACCGAGACTGGTCGATGGCTGGCCGAGTTCTTCGTCGGCACTGCGCACCAATGGATCGAAAATCGTGCCGATGGCCTCTTCGGGGATCGGTATGCCGTCGTTGTGCACGCTCAGGTGAACGCGTCCCGAATCGCCCCGCAGCCTCACCAGAACTTCTCGCGGGTTTGATCCATGCTGCAAGGCATTGCCGATCAGATTCTGCAACAGTTGATCGATCCGTCCGGCATCCCAGACGCCACGGGTATCGCCCTCGGTTTTCAGGGTCGGATCACACTCCGGATTGCCGGCACAGGCCTCGGCGATGGCTGCTCGTGCCGCGTCGGCCAGGTCCATCGGCGCCGGTTCGATCGGCAGGCTCTTGCCCAGGCGGCTGCGCACCAGTTCCAGCAGGTCGCTGACCATCGCCGCCATGTGCCGCGCGCCTTGCTTGATGTTCAGCGCGCAGGTCAGCGCATCGCCTTCAAGCGCTGTTTTGCGCATCAGCAATTCGGTGGACATGCTGACCGCTTGCAGCGGTGCGCGCAGGTCGTGACCGAGGATCGCTAGGAATATATCGCGCGAGCGGTTGACCTGCTCGGCGTAGGCAGCCGTCGATTCGGCCAGGGCTTCATCGATGGCTTCGTTGAAACGGATCATGTCCTGAAAGTACGCCATGTCCGGCGATTCCAGACTGTTGACCCAGAGGCGAATCACACAGGCCCGCAGGTGGCGGAATTCCGAGGTCATCTGTACCAGATCGAAGCCGACGGTGTGTCGCAGCTCGCCATGGCTGGCGCCGGCTTCATCCAGACTCGGAGTCTTGACCGGGCCTTCGCCCTTGGCCTTGGCGGCTTGCTCACCGGGCGTCTGGGATTTGTTCATGTCCCGGGCGGCGGCCAGCAGGATTGCACTGGCGTGATCGCGCAGGGCCACACCGTCGAGAAAGTCGGCTGCAGGGGTGATGGTCTGGGCGAACTTTTCCCATTCATCAACGATTGCATCAACGTTGGACACGATGAATTCGGAAAGACGCATGAGCGGGGTACCTGAACACGATTCGCGGGGCAGCGTTTCGAATAGTAGTCCGTTTGACAGGAATTACACGACCGCTCGGACGGTGGCTGGTGACTAAATGAAAGAGCACCGCAGAACACCCCTCGGACTGGCGCAATGCGTACAAAACCGGGGGGCGTTCTCTGTGAGCCGACAGGATCAGAACAGAAAGTAACGCTGCGCCATCGGCAGGGTTTCGGCCGGTTCACACCAGAGCAACACGCCGTCAGCCTTGACCTGATACGTCTGCGGGTCGACGTCGATGTTGGGCAGGTAGTCGTTGTGGATCAGGTCGGTTTTCTGCACCTCGCGGCAACCTTTTACCACAGCGATTTTCTTCTTCAGACCCAACGCTTCGGGAAGCCCTGCTTCCTGCGCCGCCTGGCTGATGAAGGTCAGACTGGTGGCGTGCAGCGAGCCACCGTAACTGGCGAACATCGGGCGATAATGCACCGGTTGCGGTGTCGGAATCGACGCATTGGCGTCGCCCATCAGGCTCGCGGCGATGGCGCCGCCCTTGAGGATCAGCGTCGGTTTCACGCCGAAGAACGCCGGGCGCCAGAGCACCAGATCGGCCCACTTGCCGACTTCCACCGAACCCACTTCATGGCTGATGCCATGGGTGATCGCCGGATTGATCGTGTACTTGGCGATATAGCGTTTGGCGCGGAAGTTGTCGTTGCCTTCGCCGTCCTGCGCGAGCGGGCCGCGCTGCTTTTTCATCTTGTCGGCGGTCTGCCAGGTGCGCGTGATGACTTCGCCGACGCGGCCCATGGCCTGACTGTCGGAGCTGATCATCGAGAACGCGCCGAGGTCGTGGAGGATGTCTTCGGCGGCAATCGTTTCGCGGCGGATACGGCTCTCGGCGAACGCCACGTCCTCGGCAATGCTCGGGTCGAGGTGGTGGCAGACCATCAGCATGTCGAGGTGTTCGTCGATGGTGTTGCGGGTGAACGGCCGGGTCGGGTTGGTCGAACTCGGCAGCACGTTGGCGAAACCGCAGGCCTTGATGATGTCCGGCGCATGGCCGCCACCGGCACCCTCGGTGTGGTAGGTGTGGATGGTCCGGCCCTTGAACGCGCCGAGGGTGGTTTCGACGAAACCGGACTCGTTGAGGGTGTCTGTGTGGATCGCCACCTGCACGTCGTACTGGTCGGCGACGCTCAGGCAGTTGTCGATGCTCGCCGGGGTGGTGCCCCAGTCTTCGTGCAGCTTGAGGCCGATGGCGCCGGCCTTGACCTGCTCGATCAGCGGCTCCGGCAGGCTGGCGTTGCCCTTGCCGGTGAGGCCGATGTTCATCGGGAATGCATCCGCTGCCTGAAGCATCCGCGCCAGGTGCCACGGCCCCGAAGTGCAGGTGGTGGCGTTGGTGCCGGTGGCCGGCCCGGTGCCGCCGCCGATCATGGTGGTGACGCCGCTCATCAGCGCTTCTTCGATCTGTTGCGGGCAGATGAAGTGGATGTGGGTGTCGATGCCGCCAGCGGTGAGGATCATGCCTTCGCCGGCGATCACTTCGCTGCTGGCGCCGATGGCAATGGTCACGCCGGGTTGCACGTCCGGGTTGCCGGCCTTGCCGATGGCGGCGACGCGCCCGTCCTTGAGGCCGACGTCGGCCTTGACGATGCCCCAGTGGTCGATGATCAGCGCGTTGGTGATGACGGTGTCGACCACTTCGGCCGCCAGCAACTGGCTCTGGCCCTGGCCGTCGCGGATCACTTTGCCGCCGCCGAATTTCACTTCTTCGCCGTAGGTGGTGAAGTCCTGTTCGACTTCGATCCACAGCTCGGTGTCGGCCAGGCGCACCTTGTCGCCGACGGTGGGGCCGAACATGTCGGCGTAGGCTTGTCTGGAAATCTTCATTCGTTCGCCTTGGTATTGATCGTTCCCACGCTCTGCGTGGGAATGCCGCCATGGACGCTCTGCGTCCGCCGTTATGTGACGCGGAGCGTCACGGGATGCATTCCCACGCAGAGCGTGGGAACGATCAGTCAGTCGAGGTCACCCATGACCCGCCCGGCAAACCCGAACACCCGCCGGTGCCCGGCGTAATCCACCAGTTCCACCTCGCGGCTCTGGCCCGGCTCGAAGCGCACGGCCGTGCCCGCCGGGATGTTCAGGCGCATGCCACGGCTGGCAGCGCGGTCGAAGGTCAGGGCGTCGTTGGTTTCGAAAAAGTGGTAGTGCGAGCCGACCTGGATCGGTCGGTCGCCGCTGTTCGCCACTTTCAGGCTGATGGTGCGACGACCGACGTTGAGTTCGATATCGCCGGGCTGGATCCGGTATTCGCCGGGAATCATCAGTTCGCTCCTTGCAGGACTTTGTAATAGAGGGCCGTCGGGCGATAGGTGCCGTTCGGGTCGCAGGCGTAGTCGGGAATTTCCCCGGCGCGGGTGTAACCCAGGGCCTTGTAGAAATCTTCGGCAGGGGAGCCGGCCTCGGTGTCGAGGTAAAGCATGCCGCGCTTGTATTGGCGGGCCGTCAGTTCCAGCGCCTCCATCAACTGCTGGCCGAGGCCGCGGCGCCGGGCATGTTCGCGCACCAGCAATTTCTGCACCTCGGCGCGGTTCAGGCCGTTGGCCTTCTGGCACAGGCCCAGTTGCACGCTGGCCTGCACCTGTTCGTCCTTGACCACCACCCACAGCAAAACGTTGCCCTTGTTCAGGTTGTCCTGCACGTCGTCGAAATAGGCGCGGGCCTGTGTGGTATCGAGATCAGCCATGAAGCCGACGCTGGCGCCATAACCCACGGCATCGAGCAGCAAGTCGATCAGGCCCTGACGATAGTGCGCAAAACTTTCCGCGTTGACGCGTCGCAGTTGGGCGGGGTTCATCGGTGTCACTCCTTGTTGGCGGGCGGCGGCTCCGCGCCAGGATTGAGGGTCAGTTGCATGAAGGTCAGGTCGAGCCAGCGGCCGAACTTGGTGCCGACCTGCGGCATCTGCCCGGTGGTGATGAAACCGGCGCGCTCGTGCAGGCGGATCGACGCGGCGTTACCGCTCTCGATGGCGGCGACCATGACGTGCTTGTCGCAGTTCTTCGCGCGTTCGATCAGTGCGGTCATCAATTGCGGGCCAAGGCCGTTGCCGCGCTGGTCGCTGCGCACGTAGACCGAGTGCTCGACGGTGTGGCGGAAACCGTCGAACGGGCGCCAGTCACCGAACGAAGCGTAGCCGAGGGTGGTGTTGTCGGCGTCGACGATCACCAGGATCGGATAACTCTGGGCCTGGCGCGCGCTGAACCAGGCCTGACGGTTGCCGAGGTCGACGGCGGATTCATTCCAGATCGCCGTGGTGTTGAGCACGGCGTCGTTGTAGATGTCGCGGATCGCCGGCAGGTCGGCGTGCAGTGCATCGCGGATGGTGTAAGTCATGGCGCGGCCTCAGACGATCGGTTGATGGACGGTGACCAGTTTGGTGCCGTCGGGAAACGTCGCTTCGACCTGGATCTCCGGGATCATTTCCGGGATGCCTTCCATCACCTGATCGCGGGTCAGCAGGGTGGTGCCGTAGTGCATCAGTTCGGCCACGGTCTGGCCGTCACGGGCGCCTTCGAGCAGTGCCGCCGAGATATAGGCCATGGCTTCCGGGTAGTTCAGTTTCACGCCACGGGCCAGTCGCCGCTCGGCAACGAGGCCGGCGGTGAAGATCAGCAGCTTGTCTTTTTCGCGTGGGGTCAGGTCCATCGTTTGAAATCCATTGTCGGCAGTTGAAGAAAATCAGGTATTCCAGATTCGGGGGGGCAGGGCTTCACGGCCGAGCAGCGCAGGCCTGAGCAGTCGCCACAGATCGATCAGCCACGCTCGCGCCAGCAACGCTTCACTGGCCAGGCAACGGGCGACCAGAAGACCGGGCAGTTGCGTCAGGTCCCCGCGTACTTCGTGGCCCAGCGAGCGGCAGCGCTCCAGCAGTTCGGCATCGATTTCACCGCTCACCAGCAACGTCGCAAACACCGGATTGCCATCCAGTCCGATCGGCGAATCCAGCAATCCGTCATCGCCGACGATGCGCTGACGCTCATGCCAGAGCAATCGGCCATCGCGGCGAATATCCAGATGCGCCTGGAAATGCCCGAGGTCGAAGCGCTCGCCACTGGCCGGACGTCCCAGCGCCACTACGTCCCAGTAGAACAGTCGCGCATCGCCTTCAAGGTCGATCGAGGTCGCGAGTTCCGCCTGGGCGGCGCTGTAGACGATGGTTTCCTGGGGCAGCCATTCCAGTGTCGCGCCGTCAGCGACATGCAGGTCCAGCGACTGATAAGCGGGCCCTGCCGCGCGATACCACTTGGCCGCGCCGGGGCTGGTGATCTGCGCCCAGGCGCCCTGTTCGACGCGGGCGCTGATGTCCAGCCGGTCACCGCCGGCAATCCCGCCCGGCGGGTGGACGATGATGTGCTGGCAGACCTCGGGTCCTTCGGCGTACAGATGTTTTTGCACCCGCAACGGGCCGAGGTGCCGGCGTCGGGTCGGCCGCGTGCAATCGCCGAAGCGGGCGTAGGCCAGCTCAAGCTCGGCGTGCCAGCTCGGGGTAAACAGGGCAGTCGCAACAGGTAAGTTCATGTTTTCTAATTATCGTTAGGACGCTACAGATTAGACCGTAACCTCAAATAGTCACCAGCCCGCGTACACCTTCGGCTTCCATATTTTCGCCACGGCCCTGCTGCACGATCTCGCCCCGTGACATCACCAGGTACTGATCGGCCAGTTCGGCGGCGAAATCATAGAACTGCTCAACCAGCAGAATCGCCATGTCGCCACGGGCGGCGAGCTTCTTGATCACCGCGCCGATTTCCTTGATCACCGACGGCTGAATGCCTTCGGTAGGTTCGTCGAGGATCAGCAGCCGTGGACGGCTGGCCAGTGCGCGGCCAATCGCGAGCTGCTGTTGCTGTCCACCGGACAGATCGCCGCCGCGTCGTTGCTTCATTTGCAGCAGCACCGGGAACAGCTCGTAGATGAACGCGGGAACCTCTTTGGCTTCGCTGCCGGGGAAACGCGAGAGGCCCATCAGCAGGTTCTCTTCCACGGTCAGCCGGCCGAAGATTTCCCGACCCTGCGGCACGTAGGCGATCCCGGCATGCACCCGCTGATGTGGTTTGAACGTGGTGATCGGCTTGCCTTCCCAGTTCACCGCGCCTTCCTTGGCCGGCAACAGGCCCATCAGGCATTTGAGCAACGTGGTCTTGCCCACGCCGTTGCGCCCGAGCAGGCAGGTCACTTCGCCGACCTTCACGTCGAAAGACAGGCCGCGCAAAATGTGGCTTCCGCCGTAGTACTGATGCAGTTTGTCGACTTGCAGCATGTTCAAATTCTCCCCGGTGATCGTTCCCACGCTCTGCGTGGGAATGCATCCCGTGACGCTCCGCGTCACATAACGGCGGACGCGGAGCGTCCATGGCGGCGTTCCCACGCAGAGCGTGGGAACGATCTGATTCCTCTTCAGCGGCCGAGGTAAACCTCGATCACGCGCTCGTTGTCCTGCACCTGTTCCAGCGATCCTTCGGCCAGCACGCTGCCCTGGTGCAACACGGTGACGTGGTCGGCAATCGAGCCGACGAAGCCCATGTCGTGTTCCACCACCATCAGCGAATGCTTGCCCGCCAGCGACTTGAACAGCTCGGCGGTGAACTCGGTTTCGGCGTCGGTCATGCCCGCCACCGGTTCATCGAGCAGCAACAGTTGCGGGTCCTGCATCAGCAACATGCCGATTTCCAGAAACTGTTTCTGCCCGTGGGACAGCAGCCCCGCCGGACGATTGACCGAAGTGGTCAGGCGAATGGTGTCGAGCACTTCGCTGATCCGGTCTTTCTGCTCGCCGCTCAATTTCGCCCGCAGGCTGGCCCACACCGACTTGTCGGTTTTCTGCGCCAGCTCCAGGTTCTCGAACACGCTCAGCGCTTCGAACACCGTCGGTTTCTGGAACTTGCGACCGATACCGGCCTGGGCGATCTGCACTTCGCTCATCTGCGTCAGGTCGAGGGTTTCGCCGAACCAGGCCTTGCCGTGGCTCGGGCGGGTCTTGCCGGTGATCACGTCCATCAGCGTGGTCTTGCCCGCGCCGTTGGGGCCGATGATGCAGCGCAGTTCGCCGACGCCGATGTACAGGTTCAGATTGTTCAGCGCCCGGAAGCCGTCGAAGCTGACGCTGATGTCTTCCAGGGTCAGGATCGTGCCGTGGCGGGTGTCGAGGCCCGGCCCGACGCGTTGCCCGAGGCCGATCGAGTCGCGGCTGGTGCCTTCGTCCTTGTTGGGCTCCACCGGGAAAAAGGCCGGTTCCAGCATGAATTCAGCGCTCGCCGTGACTCTCATGATTCACCTCGTTTCTTCAGCAGACCGATCACGCCTTTGGGCAGGTACAACGTCACGACGATGAACAGCGCGCCGAGGAAGAACAGCCAGTATTCGGGGAAGGCCACGGTGAACCAGCTCTTCATGCCGTTGACCACGCCGGCGCCGAGCAGCGGGCCGATCAGGGTGCCGCGCCCGCCAAGGGCTACCCATACCGCGGCCTCGATCGAATTGGTCGGCGACATTTCGCTCGGGTTGATGATCCCCACTTGCGGCACGTACAACGCACCGGCCAGACCACACAGCACCGCGCTCAACACCCAGACGAACAACTTGAAACCGCGCGGATCGTAGCCACAGAACATCAGGCGATTCTCCGCGTCACGCAACGCCGTCAGCACCCGGCCGAATTTGCTGCGGGCCAGTCGCCAACCGATGAACAGGCTCGCCACCAGCAACAGCACCGTCGCCAGAAACAGCACCGCGCGGGTGCCGGGTTCGGTGATGCCGAAACCGAGGATCGTGCGGAAATTGGTGAAGCCGTTGTTGCCGCCGAAGCCGGTCTCGTTGCGGAAGAACAGCAACATGCCGGCGAAGGTCAGGGCCTGGGTCATGATCGAGAAATACACGCCCTTGATCCGCGAGCGGAAGGCGAAGAAGCCGAACACCAGCGCCAGCAACCCCGGCGCCAACACCACCAGGCACATCGCCCAGAGGAAGTTGCCGGTGCCGCTCCAGTACCACGGCAACTCGGTCCACGACAGGAAGGTCATGAACGCCGGCAAGCCATCGCCGGCCGCCTGACGCATCAGGTACATGCCCATCGCATATCCACCGAGGGCGAAGAACAGACCGTGGCCCAGCGACAAAAGACCTGCGTAACCCCAGACCAGATCCAGTGCCAGGGCGACGATGGCGTAGCAGAGAATCTTGCCGACCAGCGTCAGGGTGTAAGCCGAGACATGCAGCGCGCTGTCCGCCGGCAACAACGACAGCAGCGGCAGGGCGACCAGCAAAGCGAGAACGACCGCGCCGATGGCGAGGGTGACTTTCGGGCCGGCCTTTTGTGTGGCCGTGACTAGTAGAGGCTGGTTCATCAGTCGATCACCCGTCCTTTCAGTGCGAAGAGGCCTTGCGGACGTTTCTGGATGAACAGAATGATCAGCGCGAGGATCAGGATCTTGCCGAGCACCGCACCGATCTGCGGTTCAAGAATTTTGTTGGCGATACCCAGGCCGAATGCGGCGAACACGCTGCCGGCCAGTTGCCCGACGCCGCCGAGCACCACTACCAGGAACGAGTCGATGATGTAGCTCTGGCCGAGGTCCGGGCCGACGTTGCCGATCTGGCTCAGGGCCACGCCACCGAGCCCGGCGATGCCCGAGCCGAGGCCGAAGGCGAGCATGTCGACGCGCCCGGTGGGCACGCCACAGCAGGCGGCCATGTTGCGGTTCTGGGTGACGGCGCGCACGTTCAGACCGAGACGGGTCTTGTTCAGCAGCAGCCAGGTCAGCACCACCACGAACAGCGCGAAGGCAATGATCACGATGCGGTTGTACGGCAGCACCAGATTCGGCAACACCTGAATCCCGCCGGACAACCATGCGGGGTTTGCCACCTCAACGTTCTGCGCACCGAACACCAGACGCACCAGCTGAATCAGCATCAGGCTGATGCCCCAGGTGGCGAGCAGGGTTTCCAGTGGCCGGCCGTAGAGATGACGAATCACCGTGCGCTCCAGGGCCATGCCGATGGCGGCCGTGACGAAGAACGCCACCGGCAGCGCGATCAGCGGATAGAACTCGATGGCCTGCGGGGCGTAGCGCTGGAACATCAACTGCACGACGTAAGTCGAGTAGGCGCCGAGCATCAGCATCTCGCCGTGGGCCATGTTGATCACGCCGAGCAGGCCGAAGGTGATCGCCAGACCCAGGGCCGCGAGCAGCAGAATCGAACCGAGGGACATGCCGCTGAAGGCCTGGCCGAGCAGTTCGCCGATCAGCAGTTTGCGCTTGACCTGGGCGAGGCTGGTTTCGGCGGCGGTGCGTACATTGGTGTCGGCTTCGACGCCGGGTTCGAGCAGGCCTTCGAGGCGGGTGCGGGCCAGCGGGTCGCCGGTTTCACCGAGCAGACGCACGGCCGCGAGGCGCACCGCCGGGTCGGTGTCGACCAGTTGCAGATTGGCCAGCGCCAGGCTCAGGGCAGCATGGACGTTTTCATCGGTTTCGCCAGCCAGTTGCTGGTCGAGGAATTTCAGCTGCGCCGGTTTGGCGCTTTTCTGCAATTGCTGCGCGGCGCTCAGACGGGTTTTGGCGTCGGCGGCGAGCAATTGGTGGCTGGCCAGTGCGGTGTCGATCAGACCCCGCAGGCGATTGTTCAGGCGCAGGGTCTTGGGTTGGCCGTCGACGGTCAGTTCGCCTTGTTGCAGGGCGTTGATCAGTTCGACACGGGCCGGATCGGGCTGCGCGGCCCAGGCTTCCAGCAGTTTGGCCTGTTGCATCGGGTTGGCGGCGACGAAGTCTTCGGCGTCGCCGGCATGTGCGGCCATCGGTAGCAAAAGTGCGACGGCCAGGATCAAGCGGTAAAGGGCAGTGGGCATAGAGAGGCGCCTTGCTTGGATTTTGTGGGAGCTGGCTTGCCAGCGATGCAGGCGACTCGGTCTACCTTTTGGACCGAGGTGATGCCATCGCTGGCAAGCCAGCTACCACAGGATCGGTGTCAGGCTCAAGCCCTGTGCTCAAGCCTGACAACCAATGGCTCAGTTGCTCTTCACCGCATACTCCGGCTTCTTGTCGTTACCCGGAATGAACGGGCTCCAAGGCTGCGCCCGAATCGGCCCTTCGGTCTGCCACACCACGTTGAACTGACCGTCGCTCTGGATCTCGCCGATCATCACCGGTTTGTGCAGGTGGTGATTGGTCTTGTCCATGGTCAGGGTGTAGCCGGACGGCGCGGCGTAGGTCTGGCCGCCGAGGGCTTCGCGGACCTTGTCGACGTCGGTCGATTTGGCTTTCTCCGCCGCCTGCGCCCACATGTGGATGCCGACGTAAGTGGCTTCCATCGGGTCGTTGGTCACCGCTTTGTCGGCGCCCGGCAGGTTGTGTTTCTTCGCGTAGGCTTTCCAGTCGGCGACGAATTTCTTGTTCACCGGGTTCTCCACCGATTCGAAGTAGTTCCACGCCGCGAGGTTGCCCACCAGCGGTTTGGTGTCGATGCCGCGCAGTTCTTCTTCGCCCACCGAGAACGCCACTACCGGTACGTCGGTCGCCTTCAGGCCCTGGTTGGCCAGCTCTTTGTAGAACGGCACGTTGGAGTCGCCATTCACGGTGGAGATCACAGCGGTCTTGCCGCCGGCCGAGAATTTTTTGATGTTGGCGACGATGGTTTGATAGTCGCTATGACCGAACGGGGTGTAGACCTCTTCGATGTCTTTATCCGCGACGCCTTTGGAGTGCAGGAACGAACGCAGGATTTTGTTGGTGGTGCGCGGGTAGACGTAGTCGGTGCCGAGCAGGAAGTAGCGCTTGGCGCTGCCGCCTTCTTCGCTCATCAGGTACTCAACCGCCGGGATCGCTTGCTGGTTCGGCGCGGCGCCGGTGTAGAACACGTTCGGCGACATCTCTTCGCCTTCGTATTGCACCGGGTAGAACAGCAGGCCGTTGAGTTCTTCGAACACCGGCAGCACCGATTTGCGCGACACCGAGGTCCAGCAACCGAACACCACCGCGACCTTGTCCTGGGTCAGCAACTGGCGGCCCTTTTCCGCGAACAGCGGCCAGTTCGACGCCGGGTCGACCACCACCGGTTCAAGCATCTTGCCGTTCACCCCGCCCTTGGCGTTGATCTCGTCGATGGTCATCAACGCCATGTCCTTGAGTGACGTTTCGGAGATCGCCATGGTGCCGGACAACGAATGCAGAATCCCGACCTTGATGGTCTCGGCGGCCTGTACGGTCCAGGTCATGCCCATCGCGGCAATCGATGCCGTGAGTGTGAAAGCCTTGATCAAACTGCGACGCTTCATTGTGCGATCTCCATGAACGTTAAAGTTTTTTATGGTTGGCAGATGCGAACGACTGAAGGGTGTTTTGCAAGGGCTGTGCCCGGTCGGGTTCAGGCAGGGAAATGTCGGTTTAGAGCGGTTGCGCACAGAGTCGGCGCACCATGAGGGGACGTGTTGCATGCAAAGGTGCAGCGGGGTGCGCCAGATTGGGGCGCACCCGGAGGATTCAGCGGCGGCGCATCAGGCCGATGAAGAACAGGCCGCCGAGGGCCGCGGTGGCAACGCCGATGGGCAGGTCTTCGGGGGCGATCAGTGTCCGCGCCGCGACGTCGACCCAGACGAGGAACACACTGCCGAGCAACACGCACACCGGCAGCAGACGCCGATGCTCGGCACCGATCAGACGCCGGGCAATGTGCGGCACCATCAGCCCGACAAAACCGATGGAGCCACTGATCGACACCAGCACTCCGGTCATCAGCGAGGCGATCACAAATACCCGCAGACGCACCGCCCGCGCATTCAGGCCGAGGGTGACGGCGGTCTGTTCGCCGGCCATCAGGGCGTTCAGCGGACGGGCCATGCCGATCAGCAGAATCAGGCCGAGCAACACACTGAGCGCCGGCACCGCCAACAACTCCCAGCGCGCCAGACCCAGGCCGCCGAGCATCCAGAACATCACCGCCGAACTGGCCCGGTGATCGCCCATGAACAACAGCAGATTGGCAATCGCCATCATCACGAACGACACCGCCACGCCGCACAGCAGCAGACGATCACTGTCCAGCCGACCCTGCCGGTTGGCGATGCCCAGCACCAGAAACATGCTCAACAATGCGCCGATGAACGCGGCAATCGGCAAGGTCAGCAGGCCGACGATTTCGCCGACGTGCAGCACCACGATCACTGCGCCGAGCGTGGCGCCGGAGGTGACGCCGAGCAGGTGCGGATCGGCCAGTGGATTGCGCGTCACCGCTTGCAGCACCGCGCCGATCAACGCCAGCCCGGCGCCGACCAATGCACCGAGCAGCATGCGTGGCACGCGGATCAGCCAGACGATGTGCTCCTGACCGGCGCTCCAGTCCGGCACACCGAGGCCGAACAGTTTGTGCAGCAGAATCCGCCGCACCACCTCCACCGGCACCCGCGCCGGGCCGAAGCCCAGCGACACCACGCACGACACCAGGAGCACCGCGCCGAGGGCGATCAGCAGCCAGCCGTAACGACGATTGATCATTCGCCGTGGAAACATTTGGCCAGGGTTTCAACCGCCAGCACGTTGTCGATCCCCGGCGTGGCCTGCACGTAAGGGATGACGATGAAGCGCTGGTTCTTGATCGCGTCCACCGATTGCAGCGCCTTGTTCTTCAGCAGGAATTCAATCTTCTGCCCGGCAGTGATTTCGCTGTAGTCGACGATCACGATCACCTGCGGATTGCGCTCGACCACGGTTTCCCAGTTGACTCGGGTCCAGCTCGCTTCGACGTCATCGAGAACGTTGCGCCCACCGGCGGCGTCGATCAGCGCCTGCGGCATGCCGAGGCGGCCGGAGGTCATGGCGCGGTCTTCGCCGCTGTCGTACAGGAACACTCGTGGTTTTTCGGCGGGCAGGTCTTTGCGGACTTCGGCGACCTGACTTTGCATGTCGGCGATCAGCGCGTTGGCGCGATCCTGCACGTCGAAGATCTTTCCGAGGTTGCGCAGGTCGTTGTAAGTGTCGTCCAGCGTGGCGGCCGGGCGCTTCATCACGAAGGCGCAGGACTCGGTCAGTTCATACACATTGATACCCAGCGGTTGCAGGGTCTGCGGCGTGAGATCGCCGCCGACGCGCATGCCGTAATCCCAGCCGGCGAAGAAGAAATCGACGTTGGCGTTGAGCAGGGTTTCCACCGACGGGTACTTGGCTGCCAGCTCCGGCAGACCGTCGAGCAGCGACTGCATTTCCGGTGTCACCGATTTCCAGCCACTGACGCCGCTGTAGCCGGCCATTTTCGACTTGAGGCCGAGGGCGAGCATCATCTGGGTCATGTTGATGTCGTGACTGACCGCGTGCTTCGGCGCTTCCTTGAAGGTGACTTCACGGTTGCAGCTCTGGATCGTCAGCGGGTACTTGGTGGCCTCGGCGAAGGCTTGGGTGGTGCCCAGCAACAGAGCGAGGCAAAGCAGGGAGCGCACAGTCATGGTCGGGTTATCCAGGTGATTCGCGGGTAGCCGTGGAGGGGGTGTGGATCGATCAATGCTTCGACGCCGAACACGTCGCGCAGCAATTCAACAGTGAGCACTTCTTGCGGGGTGCCGCTGGCGACGATGCGACCGTGGTTGATCACATACAACCGGTCGCAGAACGCGGCGGCCAGGTTCAGGTCGTGGATGCTCGCCAACGTGCCGATCTGCAAACGCTTGACCAGTTGCAGCAGCTCCAGCTGATAGCGCGGGTCGAGGTGGTTGGTCGGCTCGTCGAGGATCAGCAGTTGCGGTTGCTGGGTCAGGGCACGGGCGAGGATCACGCGCTGTTTTTCTCCACCGGACAGGGTGGCAAACGCGTGGTCTTCGAAGCCGTCGAGGCCCACGGATTTGAGGGCCTGGGTGGCGAGATTGCGGTCGTCCAGGGTGTCGCCGTCGAACAGGCCTTTGTGCGGCGTGCGGCCCATGGCGACCACTTCTTCGACGGTCAGGCCGAAGGCGTCGGGGAATTCCTGCAGCACCACGGCGATGCGTTGCGCGCACCAGCGTGAGGATTGTTTCCACACGTTGTGGTGGTCGAGTCTGACCTCACCGTGTTCCGGCTGGCTGAAGCGGTAGGTGCAGCGCAACAGGCTGGTCTTGCCGCTGCCATTGGGCCCGATCAGCCCGACGAACTCACCGGCGGCCACTTGCAACGAAGCGTCACGCAGCTGGAACTGGTGATGACAGTGGCCGTGGCCCAGAGGTGTCCAGGCGAGGTTCGTCAGGGTCAGTGAGGTCATGCATCTCTCTTGATAACTATGGTGCGGCGGATACCGCTTTCGCGAGCAAGCTCGCTCCCACAGGATTTGTACAATCCCTGTGGGAGCGAGCTTGCTCGCGAATGGGGCCTTCAATCAGAAGGTGTAATCAGCGGTGACAAAGAACGAGCGAGGCTCACCCAGAATCCACTGCTGGCCCTCATTGTATTGGCTTTGTGCATACGTCCGGTCAAACAGATTGTTCACCTGCAACCCCAGTGTGGTGTTGCGCAGGGCTTTCCACGACAGCGTCGCATCGACCACGGTGTAGCTCGGCAGCTCGTTGCGGTTGGCCATGTCGGCGTAGCGCGCATCGACGTAACGCACGCCGGCGCCGGCCTTCAGGTCATCGGTCAGCGCCTTGCTCAGCCACAGGTTGGCGGTGCGTCGTGGTACGTCCACCGGGCGATTGCCATTGCGCGACACCGGAGCGCCGCCGACCACTTCTTCGAAATCGTCGTACTTGGCTTTCACGATGGCGGCGTTGGCTTGCAGTTGCCAGGCGTTCGGCAGTTGCAGATCAAGGCTGGCTTCCAGGCCGTTCGACGATTGTTGGCCGACCTGCTGCTTGAGCGTCGGGTTGCCCGGATCGTCGGTCAGCAGTTTCTTCTTCACGATGCGATACGCCGCCAGCGTGAATTCGCCACGCTGATCCCAGAACAGCTGCTTCAGGCCGATCTCGGTTTGCCGCGCGGTGGACAAGTCGTATTGCTGCTGGCTCGGGCTCAGGGAAATCAGCCCGCCGATGCCATCGGTGCTGGTGGCGACCTGGCCGTAGAACGAGGTGTCCTGCGTCAGCGCGAACACCAGCCCGGCCTTCCAGTTGTTGCCGGTCAAGGTCTTGTCGCTCTGGCTGCCGTCGACCAGGTTGTTGCGATCCACATGCACGTAGTCGCGGCGCACACCGGTCACCAGCGACCAGCGCTCGCTCAGTTGCGTGCGGTTTTCGGCGAACACCGACATCTGTTTGGTAGTGCTGTCGAACTGATCGCGATACGGATCGGCGCTCTCGAAATAGCCGGTTTGCGGGTGATAGCGATCCAGCGGCTGGCCGTTCGGCAATACGTCGTTGAACGGTGAGTTGCTGTCGAGCTGGAAGCGGATGCGGTTGTAGTCGACGCCGGTCACGGTTTGGCTGTCGAGACCAAACAGCGAGTGCTTGAAGGTGAAAGTCTGGCGGTCGCCGACCTGTTCCTGTTTGTGGCCGATGCCGAAGTAGCCGCTGCGGCTGAGCTGCTGACTGTCAGCGTTGAAGTTGTAGTTCTCGGCGTTCTGCCAGCGGCGCTGGGCCTTGAGGTAATACAGCTCGTTGCTGGCGCTGACTGCATCGTTGATCTGCCAATCGGTGGTCAGGCGCGTCCATTGATCGTTGTAGTGCTGCTTGTCGTCGCGCACGTTGTAGTTCTTGTTGCGCAGGCTGTCCTTCAACTGGCCGTTGATCAGCGGCGTGCCGAAATAGTTCTGCGGGCGCTGATCACCGTAATCGTGGGCGAGGGTGAAGGTCAGGTCGTCAGTAGCCTGCCAGCGCAGGGCGGCGCTGACGAAGTCGCTGGACGAGTCGCCGCGATCGACCCAGCCGTTGCTGCCCAGGCGGTTGAGGTTGAGGCGATAGCTCAGGGTGTCGGTCAGCGAGCCGCCGCTGTCGAACGCCTGTTGCTGGCGGTCGAACGAGCCGTAACCGACGCGCACATGGTTTTCGATCTCGCCTTCGAACGGTTTTTTCGGAATCACGTTGACCACCGCGCCGGTCGCACCTTCTCCATACAGCACCGAGGCCGGGCCGCGCAGCACGTCGACGCGCTCCACCGACCAGGTGTCGACCGGAAACGTCACGGTGCCCATGCCGGTGTACATGCGGTTGCCGTCATACAGCTGCATCACCGAACTCTGCCCGGTAAAACCCCGGGCCTGCAACGAGGTGCCGCCATCGCCCGGCGTGCCGGTGCGACTGATGCCGGTGCTGCGCGATACGGCGTCCTGCACACTGCGGTCACCACGGGCGCGGACTTGCTCGCCGCTGAGGCTCTCGACGCTGGCCGGGGTTTCCATGGGCGTGAGATTCAGGCGCGAGCCGGCGCTGGTCGGCGTGGTCAGGCTGACAGTCTGGTCATCATTGGCCGGGGCGGTGATGGTGCCGGTGGGCAGCGTCAGCGGGGCGTTGTCGGCGTGGGCGCTGTGGTTCAGGGCGAACAGACAGAGGCTGGACAAGAGGTACTTGTTCATCGGGCGGTGAATCACTTCTTCAAAAGAAAAGCCCGCAGGCTCATGACAGTGCATGGCTGCGGGCAGAGCAGCAAATTTGCGTTATACAGTAACACTAAAAAATGCCGGAGTTTAAGCCCCGGCAGTTTAAAGATCTGTCTGGATCGCGCATCTCGCCTGTTTCATGATGAAGTTGAGGCAGATTCAGCTTGTCGGCCCAGACGCGACAACAGCAGTCGATCCAGCAACCAGACCACCACCAGCGAAGCCCCCACCAGTGGAAACACCACCGCCAGAACCAGCATGATCACCACCCCGGTTTTCCATTTCGGCAGATCGTGACGCAGCGGCGGTACGCCGAACTTGCCCTGCGGCCGGCGTTTCCACCAGATCACCACGCCGCTGACGGCGCTGAGCAGGATCATCAGGCAGATCAGCAGCACGATGATCTGGTTGAAGGTGCCGAACATCTTGCCTTCGTGGAGCATCACGCCGATTTCGGTAGCGCGGGCAACAGCGCCGTACTGCTCGAAGCGCACGTCGGCGAGCACCTTGCCGGTGTACTGATCGACATGCAGGGTCGCATCGTTTCGCGGGTCGTCGGCGAACACGGCGATGGTGAACACGCCGGTGGCAGTGGTCGGCAGAGTGATGCTGTAGCCTGGCTCGACCTTGCGCTCGACAGCGATGTTCTGCACGTCCTGCAGGCGAATGGTCGGCGCAGCGGGACCATGTTGCATGCCGCCGTGGGCCATGTGTTCGGCGTGGTCGCCGGACATCGGCATCGGGGTGTTTTCCATCGCCCAGGGTACGGTCTGGCGCGCGGCGTTGTTGAGGCTGCCGGCCTCGACATCGGAGGTCGGCACGTTGTCCCACATCGCCGCCGGGAACACGTTCCACACCTGGGCGTATTGCTTGCCCCAGAAGCCGGTCCAGGTCATGCCGCTGAGCAGCATCACCAGCAGCAATGCCGCGCCCCAGAACCCGGTGACTGCATGCAGGTCACGCCACAGCACGCGGCCGCGACTGCTCAGGCGTGGCCACAGAATCCCCGCCGCCTGACCTCGCGGCCACCACAGGAAAACCCCGGACACCACCAGCACCACGCCCCAGCCGGCGGCCATTTCGATCAGTCGGTCACCGACGGTGCCGATCATCAGTTCGCCGTGGATCGCCCGGGCGATGGCTTGCAGGTTCTGCTTGGCATCCTGCTCGCCGAGGATGTCGCCGTGGTACGGATCGACGAACACGTTCAGCTCATGGCCGGCATTGGCCACGACAAACTGCGCGCTGCGCTCGGCATTCACCGGCGGCAGGTATTGGGTGACCTGGCCTTGTGGATAAGCGCTTTTGACCTTTTGCAGCAAGTCGTCGGCCGGCACGGTGTGATGCCCCGCGGGGACGTTCAGCAGGCTGCTGTACATCAGCGAATCGAGTTGCGGCTTGAACAGGTAAATGATGCCGGTCAGGGCCAGCATCACCATGAATGGGGCGACGAACAATCCGGCATAAAAATGCCAACGCCAGGCCAGGTTGTAGAAATTCGGTTTGGGCTGTTTCATCACGTGTGCTCCGCTTGGCTTGGATCTTCTAGTTGTTCACTCAAGTTGCTACACCGCATTACCTGTGGGAGCGAGCTTGCTCGCGAAGGCGTCCTGCCAGACGACATCTATGTTGGATGTGCCGTCCCCTTCGCGAGCAAGCTCGCTCCCACATGGGTGGGTGTCAGAAACTCATGTCCACCTTGGTCCAGAGCGTGCGCCCCGGTTCATTGATCGCTTGCGGGTCGTTGGCCGGGTAACCGAACCCGGCGTTGCCCGCCAGGTTCAGGTGTTCGGCGTAAGCCTTGCCGAACAGGTTGTCGACGCCGGTACTGACCTTCCAGTTCTTGTTGATCCGCCAGGCACCGTTGAGCGAGAACACGCCGAAGCCTGAACTCTTGTCGTAATCCTTGCCGACCACGTTGCCCTTGTTCTGGTCGATACGGTTTTGCGCGGCGACCACCCTCCACAGTGCGCCGGCGCTCCAGTTGTCTTCGGTATAGGTCAGGCCGAAACGTGCATCCAGCGGCGGCATCTGCGGCAGAGCCTTGCCGTCGCTGCTGTTCTTGCCCCAGGCGTAGGCCAGGGTCGCATCGGCTTTCCAGTGGTCGGTGAGTCTGTAAGCGGCACCGAGTTCACCGCCCATGATCCGCGCGTCGATGTTCTCGGCGCGGGAAGTGCTCATGCCCATCATCCCCGGGGTGTAATCGAACAGGATGTAATCGCGCACCTGGCCGATGTAACCCGAGGCCCAGGCTTCGAGGTCGGCGCTCTTGTAGTTCACGCCGAAGTCGAGCTGAGTGGTCTTTTCCGGCTTGATCGAATCGAACGCATTGACCGAACCCGCCGGGCCGGACTTGGGCGAAAACAGCTCCCAGTAATCCGGGAACCGTTGTGAGTGGCCGAGGCCGGCGTAGAGCGTGGTCGGGCTGTCGGCCAGGTCATGCTCGTAACGGACGAAACCGCTCGGCAGGGTGTCGGCGCGGGTATCGCCGGCGGTCGGGTTAGGGCGCGACATCATTCCCGAGCCGGTGGTCTGCCGGAAATCCCTGGCCGAGGCACGGTCGACCCGGGCGCCGGTAATGAGCCGGTCGCGGTCGGCGGCGTACCAGGTCATTTCGCTGAACACGCCGTAGTTATGGAAGTCGGCGTCCTTGGTGTACGGCTGATCCTTGTAGGTATCGATGCCCATGCCGCTGCGCTGCCGGTGTTCGTTGGTCTGCGCATCGAGGCCGGTGATCAGCTGGATATCGGCCCAGCGCCAGGTGGCCTTGATCCGCGCACCGAGGGTGCGACGGTCGACGTTGGACGCCATGGGACCTGCCATCATCCCGGTGCCGGATGGCGTGCGCAGGGTGTAGTTGTCCATCACGTGGTCGGCGTAGTTGTAGTAGACCTGGGCTTCGAGCTTCTCCAGCACGTCGGTGATGTTGGATTTCTCGAAGCGCAGGCCGAGGCTTTCGCGCAGGAACTGCGAGCCGTCCATGCCGCGCCCGGCGTAGCGCGCTTCGCCGTCGCCCTTGCCGGCGGTGAGTTCGATCAGGGTGTCGGCGTCCGGGGTCCAGCCCACCGCGACATCGCCGTTCCACTTGTCATAGCGCGAGGCGACGGTGTCGTTGTTGCCGTCGCGGTAGTCGTCGGAATGTGCGGTGTTGCCGATCACCCGCACGTAGCCCAGCGGGCCGCCGGCCGCTGCATCGACGACTTTGTCGAAGCGCCCGTGGGAGCCGGCCAGCACGCTGGCATTCACACGGGTGCCGAGTTCGCCGAAGCTTTCCGGCTCGCGGTCGAACAGGATCGTGCCGGCGGATGCGCCCGGTCCGTAGAGCACGGTTTGCGGGCCTTTGATCACGGTGAGTTTGTCGTAGGTTTCGGGCGAGATGTACGAGGTCGGCGCGTCCATCCGGCCGGGGCAGGCGCCGAGCATCATGCTGCCGTTGGTGAGGATGTTCAGGCGCGAACCGAACATGCCGCGCAGCACCGGATCACCGTTGGTGCCGCCGTTGCGCACCAGGGCGAAGCCGGGAATGGTCTTCAGGTAGTCGCCGCCGTCGCTGGCCGGCACCGGTTGGCGCGGGTCTTTCGGATTGGTGACGATGGTCAGCGGCGAGCTCGGGGCGATGGCGGTGATCACCGTCGGGCTCAGTGCTTCTGTGTGGCCGGCATGTTCATCGGCGTGGACCAGCGGGGACAGCAGGACGCCGCAAAGGACGGCGGTAGCGTGCCTGAAACGAATGCGCGATTCGTTCAGGGCGAAGGACGCCGGGGCAGAAGCCGGGCGTGGGACAGCAAAAAACCTGGACATGACAATTTCCATCAAACAGTCGTAAACGACACGGCCGGCAGCCTGAAGCTGTCTTCTCAACCGTGTGCAATCAGAGGTGGGTGTTTACGCTGCGACGGGCGGGGCGCGGGTGCGGGCGCCGGGGAAGAAGGTCTGCCGGGCATGGCCCAGGCGCGGGGAGGGCGGGGTAAAGGTGTTGACGAGAGGAATGCTGAAAGTGGCGAAACTGCCGCCGCCGGTCAGCGCCGGGCAGTTGAACAGCAGGCTGCAATAACCGCATTTTTCCCACAGCACATGGTGCGAGGATTGCGGCGGACAGTGTTCGGCCGAGGGTTTTGTTTCATGCGCGGAATGATCCATGCCCGGCATGTCCATCGACATGTCCATGCTCGTCGGCATCGAAGTCGAGGCGTGCTGATCCATCGGCATCGACTGAGAAATCAGCGGGCCGATGAAGATCATCAACATGGCGAACAGGGCTATCCAGCTGCCGCGGGTCAGGTGTTCAGTCTGACGGCGTTGCAGGGAGGGCCTGGCGCTCAGGGGGCGCATGGGCGGAGTCTGCCGGAACGGTTACTGGGCGTGCGCGTGGGCTTGCGTGGCTTCCGGCGGCTTCTTCTGCACGGCGACTTCGACGGTCACGTCACCGGCCTTTTCGAAGTGCATCGTCAGGGGAAAGCGCTTGCCGTCGGTCAGCAGACTGCGGTCGGTCGGATTCATCAGCATCACGTGATAGGCCATCGGCGCGAAGGTCACGTTTCCACCGGCCGGGATGGCCACGTTCGGCACCTGTTGCATCTTCATCAGGTCGCCCTGCATCACGTGCTCGTGCAGTTCGGCTTTCGACGCGATGGGCGAGTCGACGCTGAGCAACCGGTCAGCGGTTTTGCCGGCGTTGTGAATGATGAAATACGCAGCAACGGTCGGCGCGTTCGGCGGCAATTCCTGCGACCACGGGTGGGCGATTTCCAGCTCGCCGGCCTTGTATTCGTGGGCATGGGCAAAGCACGCAGGCAGCAACAGCGCAGCGATGACGATGAATTTGTTCAACATGGCAGTTCTCCAGAACGATTTGAAACGCAGGTCAAATGCGGGAACAAATCAAACCAGAGGGGAAGCACGGGGATTGAGGCTCGGCCATTGCTGGCGCGGTGTCGGAGTCTGCAGCAAGGCGGGCGCCACGCTGCGATTGCTTTCGTACCGGGCGAAATACAGCTGCGGCGAATGCCCCGGCAACGCCACCACCGGCGCCGATCCGGAACAGCACCAGCAATGCTGCATGGTCGAATGATTGTCACCGCTCTGCGGCGCTTTCTGATCAAGGCTGCCGATGTCGATCGCCACCATCTTCGTCCCGCTGCCGGTGCAGAAACTGCTCCACAGCAACTGCTCGGCCGGCGTCTGCGCCGCCTGCGCCATCGCTCCCGTCAACGGCATGGCGAGCATGTTGAACAGCACTGCAAAGCAGGCGATCCAGGCAAATGCGAGCCGGTGTCGGTTCATGGGACAGATCCGTAGGGTGGGCGATCAGGCGCGGCTATTTAGCCTGATCAGGGCCGATAAGTAAAAAAGCGTCGTGCGGTTTGGTGTCGCAGCGCTACATGCAATTGTACGAGTAGCATGCTTGCCAGTTCCGTCTCGCCGTTATGAAAGAGTGTAGCGGCTTCGATTCGCAATGCCTGTGCGAAATCCGGATCAGATTGAATTCTCAATCGGATGGTCTGCTTATAGTCTCGGAGCGCCACGCGGTTGAATCGTCCATGGCCTGAGTCCAGTTCCGAACATGCCTTGACGTAGTGCACCAGTTCAGCAGGCGTGTGGAGAAAGTCCTTGATGTCGAAACGGGTGAATTTTTCGGTCATTGGAGCGTGCTCACAAGTTCAATGAAACGCTAAACGTAAGCCTGGGCAGCTCACGCAGATAGTCAGCGAATCTTTAAGTTCTTGTGGGCAGTGTCCTAGCACTCAGTAGGACTTGAGCTTTTTGTTTTTCACGGTCGGAATTTGGCCGTGAGGGCAGCGATGGCTTCATCAACCGTCGAAAATTCCCGATCAACTCCCGCCAACCCCGGCCGCTTCAACACCATCACCGGCACCCCAAGCTCCCGCGCCACGTCCAGCTTCGGCTCGGTTGCGGTGCTGCCGCTGTTCTTGCTGATCAGCACGTCGATCTGCCGGCGTTCGAACAGCGCCCGTTCATCCTCCAGCAGAAACGGCCCACGGGCGCCGATGACTTCGCAGCGTTCGTTGCCGGGGTAGACGTCGAGGGCGCGCAGGGTCCAGAACTGGTGCGCGGGGATTTCATCGAGGTGTTGCAGCGGTTCGCGGCCAAGGGTGAACAGGGGGCGGCGGAAGGGGGCGAGAGCGGCGATCAGTTCCGCCCAGTCGGCGACTTCACGCCAGTCATCGCCCGGTTGTGGTTGCCACGCCGGGCGGCGCAGGGCCCAGCAGGGGATGCCGGTGAGTTGCGCAGCGGTGGCGGCGTTCTGGCTGATCTGTGCGGCGTAGGGATGGGTGGCGTCGAGCAGCAGGCTGATGCCTTCGTCGCGAATGAACTGCGCCAGACCTTCGGCGCCACCGTAGCCGCCGACGCGCACCTGACACGTCAGGTCGGTCGGCACACGGCCGACGCCGGCCAGGCTGTAAATGTGTTCCGGTCCCAAAGTGCGCGCGATGGCCAGCGCTTCAGTCACGCCGCCGAGCAACAAGATTCGCTTCATTCAAAGGCTCCCGCATGGCCGACGATGCCGCCCTGACGATCAATCGCAAACACCTCGACCCGCACCTGCGCCGGCACCACGCTACGGGCGAATTCCAAAGCATGGCGACAGACCTCATCACCAAGGGCAACACCCGCCGCACTGGCCATCGCCAAGGCCTGCTGACTGGTGTTCGCCCCGCGAATGGCTTCTTGCAACGCATCATCGGCGCCAATCGCCGCCGCCCATTCGGCCAGTTGTGGCAGGTCGATGCTCGAATGACGCGAGTGCAGGTCCATGTGCCCGGCCGCCAGTTTGCTGATCTTGCCGAAGCCGCCGCACAGGCTGAGTTTATCCACAGGCACTTTGCGCAGGTGCTTGAGCACGGCGCCGACAAAGTCGCCCATTTCGATCAGGGCGATTTCCGGCAGATCGTAGACCCGGCGCATGGTGTCTTCGCTGGCGTTGCCGGTGCAGGCGGCGATGTGCAGGTAGCCGTTGGTTTTCGCCACATCGATGCCTTGATGGATCGAGGCGATGTACGCCGCGCAGGAAAACGGCCGGACGATGCCGCTGGTGCCGAGGATCGACAACCCGCCGAGGATGCCCAGGCGCGGGTTCATGGTTTTCAATGCCAGGGCTTCGCCGCCCTCGACGTTGACGGTCACTTCGAAGCCGCCGCGATAGCCGGTTTCTTCGGCGAGCAATGTCAGGTGATCGCTGATCATTTTGCGCGGCACCGGATTGATCGCCGGTTCGCCGACGCCCAGCACCAGCCCCGGTCGAGTCACTGTGCCGACGCCTTTGCCGGCGATGAAGCGGATTCCCGGCTCGGCCATCAGCTGCACCCGCGAATAGAGCAGGGCGCCGTGAGTCACGTCCGGGTCGTCACCGGCATCTTTGATGGTTCCGGCTTCGGCGCCGTTCTCGGTCAGCCGGCAGAACTCGAGACGCATCTGCACCTGCTTGCCCTTGGGCAGCACGATCTGCACGGCGTCCGCCACCACACCGCCGAGCAACAGGCGGGCAGCGGCGAGGCTGGTGGCCGTGGCGCAGCTGCCGGTGGTCAGGCCGCTGCGCAGGGGCGCGGGTTGTTCGGCGGTTTCGTCACGCATCGAGAGGTTTGACCAGATCGAGCAGGGTGATCGGCAACGCCTGGCGCCAAGTGTCGAACTCGCCCAGCGGCTGGGCTTGAGCGATGTGGATGCGGGTCAGCTCGCCGCCGTGGCGTCCGCGCCAGCTCATCAAGGTCATTTCGCTTTGCAGGGTCACGGCGTTGGCGACCAGTCGGCCACCGGGTTTGAGTTGTTCCCAGCAGGTGTCGAGCACGCCTTCGCGGGTCACGCCGCCGCCGATGAAAATCGCATCCGGTCGCTCAAGACCGGCGAGGGCCTGAGGTGCACTGCCGCGAACCAGTTGCAGACCGGGAACGCCCAGCGCATCGCGGTTATGTTCGATCAATTGCTGGCGACCGTCATCGGCCTCGATGGCCAGAGCACGACAACTCGGGTGCGCGCGCATCCACTCGATGCCGATCGAGCCGCTGCCGGCGCCGACGTCCCATAACAGTTCGCCCGGCGTCGGGGCGAGGCGGGCGAGGGTGATCGCGCGCACGTCGCGCTTGGTCAGTTGGCCGTCGTGCTGGAAGGCCGAGTCCGGCAGACCGGCGAGGCGTGACAGGCGTGGTGTATCTGGATCACCCAGGCACTCGATGGCGATCACGTTGAGGTCGGCAATGAGCGGATCGTTCCAGTCGTTGGCGGTGCCGTCGATGCGGCGCTCGGCGTCGCCGCCCAGATGTTCCAGAACATTCAGGCGACTGGCGCCGAACCCGCGCTCACGCAGTAATTCGGCAACGGCGGCGGGGCTCTGGCCGTCATTGCTCAGCAGTAACAAGCGTACGCCGCTGGATAACTGACCATTGAGGGCCGCAAGCGGGCGAGCCACCAGCGACAACACGCTGACGTCCTGCAACGGCCAGCCCAGTCGGGCAGCCGCCAGCGAGCACGAAGACGGCGCCGGCAGAACCAGCATCTCGGCCCCCGTAACCTGCCGCGCCAGGCTCGCGCCAACGCCGTAGAACATCGGATCACCGCTGGCCAGCACACACACCGCTTCGCCGCGCCGCTCGAGAACCGGGGCCAGCGAAAACGGGCTCGGCCACAACTGGCGCTCGCCACGGATGCACACCGGCAACAGATCCAGCTGACGCTGACCGCCGATGATCCGCGAGGCGCCCATCAAGGCGCGCCGGGCATTCTTGCCCAGGCCCTTGAAGCCGTCTTCACCGATTCCTACTACTGTCAGCCAGGGTGACATCTGTAGCCCCTCAAAAAAGTGTCCGCAAACGCGCCGTTCCGACGGGCAGACTTTTCATGCCGTCGGACAAAGCAGGCATAATACCGCGCCTTCGCCCGCGAAGCGCCTTTCCCACAGAGCTGCCAGCCCTTGAACGAACGCCCGATGTCCAACGCCATACGCCCCTCGGCCTGCCCGGGGTTGCTGCGTATCGTCCAGGCGCTGGATGGCGGGATCTGCCGGATCAAGCTCGATGGCGGCTCGATCACGGCCGGTCAGGCCGATGCGGTGGCCCATGCTGCCGAGCGGTTTGCCGGCGGGGCGATCGAGGCGACCAACCGGGGCAATCTGCAGATTCGCGGGATCGGCGAGCAGTCCGCCGCGCTGATCGATAGCCTGCTGGCCGCCGGTCTCGGGCCGCGAACCGCAGCGGGCGACGATGTGCGCAACCTGATGCTCAGCCCCGCAGCCGGCATCGACCGGCAGATGCGTTTCGATACCCGCCCATTGGCCGGGCAGATTCTCGAGACCCTGCAAAGCCGTCCGCGCTTCCACGAGCTGAGCGCCAAGTTCGCCGTGCAACTGGACGGCGGTGAAGCGCTGGCGATGCTCGAACATCCCCATGACCTGTGGTTGTCGGCACTCAAAAGCGGTGAAAACACGCTGTTGGCGTTTGGCCTGGCGGGTTGCCCGACGGATCGACCGCTGGCCGCCGTGACGCTTGCGGACGGACATGCGCTGGTGGTGGCGGTGCTGGAGCTGTTCCTCGATCTGGCCCGACCGGAGCAGACGCGAATGCGCCATCTGCTGGATGAATGCCCGGCACCGGTGTTCCTGGAAAAGCTCGCTCAGCGGATCAATCTGAAAGCTACCGCTGATTGGCAGCGCGAAGCCGGACGAGAAGGTTTGCACCTCGGCATCCATCCTCAGCAATCGGCCGGTCAGGTCTATGTCGGTGCCGCACCGGCGCTCGGTCGCCTCGATCCGGACATGCTGCGTGGCGCCGCACAATTGGCCAGAACCTTCGGTGACGGCAGCCTGCGTTTCACCCCTTGGCAGAGTCTGTTGCTGCCTAATGTGCGGGAAACCGATGCGGTTCAAGTGCTCGACGAATTGGGCAAGCTGAACCTGCTGACCCAGACCGAAGACCCACTGTCACATCTGATCGCCTGCACCGGTGCCAACGGCTGCGGCAAAGGCCTGGCCGACACCAAACACGATGCCCGCCTTCTGGCTACGCTGTTGCCACACGCCGTGGACGTGCACCTGTCCGGCTGCCCGCGTTCCTGCGCCGCCGCGCATCGGGCTGCGGTGACTCTGCTGGCGGTCGGCCCCGGTCACTACGATCTCTATTTTCGCGATGCAGCACAGCCCGGTTTCGGCGCGCTGCACGCTCACAACCTTACTATCGAAGCGGCCGCGACCCTGCTCGCCGCCCGCTCACGGAGCCCCCTTGATGCTTGATTACATCCGCGACGGTCAGGAGATCTATCGCAACTCCTTCGCGATCATTCGCAGCGAGGCCAACCTCGCGCGCATCCCGGCCGACCTGGAAAAACTCGCCGTGCGGGTGATCCACGCCTGCGGCATGGTCGAGGCCATCGACGGGCTGCAATTTTCCGAAGGCGCGGGCAAGGCCGGGCGCGATGCGCTGGCCGCCGGCGCGCCGATCCTGTGCGATGCGCGGATGGTTTCCGAAGGCGTGACCCGTGCGCGCCTGCCGGCCAACAACCAAGTGATCTGCACCCTGCGCGACGACAGCGTGCCGGAGCTGGCGCGTGAGCTGGGCAATACTCGCTCCGCTGCGGCGCTGGAACTGTGGCGCCCGCATCTGGAAGGCAGCGTGGTGGTGATCGGCAACGCGCCGACCGCGTTGTTCTATCTGCTGGAAATGCTCGACGCCGGCGCCCCGAAACCGGCGCTGATTCTTGGCTTCCCGGTGGGCTTCGTCGGCGCAGCCGAATCCAAGGCCGAGCTGGCCGCCAACAGCCGTGGCGTGCCGTTCGTGATCATGCAGGGCCGCCTCGGCGGCAGCGCCATGGCCGCCGCTGCGGTCAATGCCCTCGCCACGGAGATTGAATGATGCAGGCTCAAGGACGTTTGATTGGCCTGGGCGTCGGCCCCGGTGATCCGGAACTGATTACCGTCAAGGCCCTGCGCCTGCTGCGCGAATCGCCGGTGGTGGCGTACTTCGTGGCCAAGGGCAAGAAGGGCAACGCATTCGGCATCATCGAAGCGCACCTGCAAGACGCACAGAACCTGCTGCCGCTGGTGTACCCGGTGACCACCGAAGTGCTGCCGGCGCCGCTCTCTTACGAGCAGGTCATCAGTGATTTCTACGATGAGGCGGCAGAGGAAGTGGCGGCGCATCTGGATGCCGGTCGCGACGTGGCGGTGATCTGCGAAGGTGATCCGTTCTTCTACGGCTCCTACATGTACCTGCACGATCGCCTTGCCAGCCGTTACGAAGCCGAAGTGGTGCCGGGCGTCTGCTCGATGCTCGGCGGCGCGTCGGTACTGGGCGCGCCGCTGGTGTATCGCAATCAGAGCCTGTCGGTGCTGTCCGGCGTGCTGCCTCACGATGAACTCAAGCGCCGTCTGGCCGATGCCGACGCGGCGGTGATCATGAAGCTGGGCCGCAACTTTCCGAAAGTGCGCGACGTATTGGCAGAGCTGGGCCTGGCCGAGCGTGCGCTGTACGTCGAGCGCGCGACCATGGCCAACCAGAAGATCGTGCCGCTGGATGAGGTCGAGCCGATGTCGTCGCCGTACTTCTCGCTGATCATTGTTCCTGGCGAACGGTGGCAAGGCTGATGACTCATTCCACACCGGCCATCGTTATTCTGGGCCAGGGCGCACTGGCCACGGCCCGTCGCCTTCAGCAGGTCTATCCGGCTGCGCAGATTCACGGCCTCTCCGGGCGCGTCGAAGGCGCCGACCTGACTTACAGCGAATTCGGCGCGACCTTGCGTGAGCTGTATCAACAAGACACGCCGATCATTGCTCTGTGCGCGGCGGGCATTGTCATCCGCACCCTGGCGCCGCTGCTGCTGGAGAAAGGTGTCGAACCGCCGGTGCTCGCCGTGGCTGAAGACGGCAGCGCCGTGGTGCCGCTGCTCGGTGGTCTTGGCGGGGTGAATGTCATGGCCCGCGAGATGGCGGCTGCGCTTGAAGTGGCAGCGGCGATCACTACCAGCGGCGAGTTGCGTTTCGGCACCTGCCTGCTCAACCCGCCCGGCGGTTATGCCCTTGGCGATCTGGAGCAGGGCAAGCGCTTTGTCTCCGATCTGCTCGCTGGCCACAGCGTGCGTATCGACGGCGCCGCACCTTGGCTTGCTCAGGCGCAACTGCCGGAAGATCCACAGGCGCAACGCTCGATTCATGTCAGCAGCGAAGCCCGAGAAGCGAGCGCCAGTGAGCTGCTGATTTATCCGCGCAGTGTGGCGGTGGCGGTCGGTGCCGATGTGGTCGACCCGCCGGGCGCGATTCGCGATGCGTTGCAGCAGGCCGGTGTAGCGATTCAATCGCTGGCCTGTCTGGTGGCGGCTGACGATCAGATGGCCAGCCCTGCATTGCGTGAAGCTGCGCTTGAACTGGCGGTGCCGCTGCGCTTTGCACCTGCGAGTGACATCGGTGAGCTGGTTCGCGATGCAGTCCCCGACGCCCGGATCATCACAACATCCCACGACATTGCCATCGCTGTGGCGGAAAAGCCGCTGGATGTTTCGCAGATCGGTCGCCCGCGCGGTCGTCTGGCCGTCATCGGTCTCGGGCCGGGCGCTGCCGAGTTGATGGTGCCCGCGGTGAAAGCCGAACTGGCCCGGGCTACTGATGTGCTGGGTTACGAAACCTATGTGCGCATGGCCGGACCGTTCCGCGACGATCAGGTGCAGCATTGCACCGACAACCGCGAAGAAATGCAGCGTGCCCGTCACGCCTTCAGGCTGGCGGCTCAGGGTCGTTCGGTGATTGTGGTTTCGTCCGGCGATCCGGGCGTGTTCGCCATGGCGGCGGCAGTGCTCGAAGCGTTGCACGAGTCGACGGATCCGGCGTGGCACAGCGTCGATCTGGAAATCCTGCCGGGTGTTTCGGCGTCGCTCGCCACCGCCGCTCAGGCCGGTGCACCGCTGGGCCACGACTTCTGCGTGATGTCGCTGTCGGACAACCTCAAGCCGTGGTCGATCATTGAAAAACGTCTGGATCTGGCCGCCGAGGCGGATCTGGCGTTGGCGTTCTACAACCCGATTTCCCGTGCCCGGCCGTGGCAACTGGGGCGAGCGCTGGAAATCGTCGCGCAACACCGTACGCCAGAGACCCCGGTGGTGCTGGGGCGCGATATCGGCAGACCGGGGCAGACCCTGCGAACCACTACATTGGGTGCGCTGACACCGGATCAGGTCGACATGCGCACCATGGTGCTGATCGGTTCGTCCACGACCTGCACGTTCCCCCGCGCAACGGGAGGAGACTGGGTGTACACCCCTCGATGGTATGGCGAGAAACCCAATACCTGAGGCAAAAAAAAGCGGCTCTTCGGAGCCGCTTTTCATTTCAGTGGTGGCAGGTCAGCCAAGATAACCTTTCACCCCGGTGAAGATGATCTGTGCGGCCAGAGCGCAAACAAACAGGCCCATCAGGCGGCTGACGATCTGCAACCCTTGATCGCCGAGAATCCGCTCGATGCGGTTCGACAGATAAAGCACGACACCCACGGTAAAGCTGGCGAGCGCAATACTCATGATCGCGATCAGCTTGTCGTCCCAGTGCGGCTGGCTGACGCCCATCACCAGCAGCGCACCGATGGTACCGGGGCCGACGGTCAGGGGAATGGTCAGCGGGACAATCGTCACATCCTGCTGCACGTTGTCGGTCTGCACGGCGGACTTGCCCTGCGCCATGCCCAGCGCCGAGATGAACAGCACGCTGCCGGCACCGATGCGAAAAGCATCCACCGTGATGCCGAACACATCGAAAATCACCCGCCCGAACAGATACAGCAAGACGCTCGATACCAGTGTGGCGATCGCCACTTTCCAGGCCAAGCGGCGTTGTTCCTTGCGCGAATAACCGCGGGTCAGGCTGATGAAGCAGGACAACACGAAGAACGGGCTGTAGAGCACCAGCATCTTCAGGTAAACACTGAATAACACGTGGAGCATGGCGCAGGCTCGCTGGCGGGAAAAGTCGGGGGGAGTCTAACAGGCGCTATCGTGTCTGTCGGCTCACGACGGTTGCGTCGTCGTACGGTTCTGCTGATCACGCTGGGCCACCCAATGCTCGATCAGCTCACGCAGTTGCGACAGCTCCACCGGTTTGGCCATGTGCCCGTCCATTCCGGCCTGGCGCGCGCGCTCCTTGTGCTCGGCAAGGATGTGCGCGGTCAGTGCCACGATCGGCGTGCGGATGCGCTGATTGCCGACTTCCCAGGCCCGCAGTTGCTGGGTGGCCGAGAAGCCGTCGAGGATCGGCATTTCGCAGTCCATCAGCACCAGGTCGTAGCGCTGGGCTTTCATTGCCTGCAAGGCTTCTTCGCCATTGCTGGCAGTGTCCGGCTGCAGATTGAGTTTGCCGAGCATGCCACGGATGACCTTGGTGGAAATCGTGTTGTCCTCGGCCACGAGAATGCGGAAATCGCTGGGCACCTTGACCGGAGCAGCAGGGCTGGCTGGCTGCGGCTGGAACACCACCTGGCCACGGTTGCGCTGGTTCAGTTCGTCGGCGAGCGTGGTCTTGAGGGTGTAGCCGGCCACCGGTTTGGCCAGGATGCGCTTGATCCCCGAGTTGCGCGCGATGATCTTGCTCGGCGCATTGCTGATGCCGGTGAGCATGATCAGCAGGATGTCGTGGTTCAGGCTCGGGTCTTCCTTGATCTTGGCCGCCAGTTGCATGCCGGTCATGCCTGGCATGTTCTGGTCCAGCAGGACCACGTCGAAGTAATCGCGCAAATGCGCCTTGGTGCGCAGCAGGGCCAGCGCTTCCTTGCCCGACGGCACGGCGCTGACGTTCAGGCCCCAGGCGCTGCACTGTTGCACCAGCACCTTGCGGCAGGTGTCGTTGTCGTCGACCACCAGCACGCGTGCGCCTTGCAGCGGGCTGTCGAGGTCCGAGGTCGGATGCTCCAGGCGATCGGGATCCAGCGGCAGGGTCAGCCACAAAGTACTGCCCTGGCTGGCGCCGCTCTTGATGCCGAACTCGCCTTGCATCAAACGGATCAATTGCCGGGCGATCACCAGTCCGAGGTTGCCGCCCAGGCGGTTGGCCGAGAGGAAGTGCTTGCTGTGCAGTTCGGCGTGCATCAGGGCGTCGCGCTCTTCCTGATCCATCGGCTGGCCGCTGTCCTGCACGGCAATGCGCAGGCGCGGGCCGGTGCTGCGTTCGTCCAGAGCGACCACCACCAGCACTTCACCTTCTGCGGTTTTCTTCAGGGCGTTTTCCAGCAGGCTCAGCAACGTCTGACGCAGGCGCGTCGGGTCGCCGCTGATGACCCGTGGCACTTGTGGCTGGATAAAGCTGATCAGCTCGACATTCTGCTGTTCGGCCTTGGCGCGGTAGATGCTCAGGCAATCGTCAATCAGCGCGTTGAGGTCGAACTGCACGTCGTCCAGTTCGATCTGCCCGGACTCGAGCCGCGAGATGTCGAGGATCTCGTTGATCAAAGTCAGCAGTTCGTTGCCGGCACTGTGGATGGTCTGCACATAATCGCGCTGCTTGACCGACAGTGGCGTGCCGAGCAGCAGTTCGGTCATGCCCAGTACGCCGTTCATCGGCGTGCGGATCTCGTGGCTGATCTTGGCCAGGAATTCGGCCTTGGCATTGATCTCGGCGTTGCTCGCGGCGAGGTCACGACTGATGCTGAAACGGCTTTCGGTGATGCTGCGCTGACGTTCGCCCAAGGCGATGCTCATCAACAGGCCGCTGATGCAGATGAAGCCCATCAGGGTCATGATCAGGCCCTGCGGGGCCACCAGGGTCAGCCCCAGCAAGGCCGGGAGGATGATCAGCGTGCCGATGTTGAACACCACCATCGCGGCAACGAACAACCGTGCAGGGCGGTAGCCCTTTTGCCAGTGGTAGAAACCCACCAACAGCATGCTCAGACCTGCCAGGGCGACAAGTGCATAGGTAATGATGTTCAGCGGCAGGGTGTTGACGAACAACAGCAGCAGGCTGCAGATCACGATGAACAGGATGTCGCCCAGCAACAGTTTGTTCAGCGGGTGCGGCCCGAGCGGGGCGAAGAAGCGGTAGGCGAACATCAGGCCGGCCGGCGCGGTCAGCAGCAGGGCCAGATAGGCGCCGGGGGTCTGGATCGCATGCCAGTTCGGCAGCCACGGGCCGGCGAGGTTGAGCAGCAGCAACAGGCTCAGGCTCAGCAATGCTTCGCAGACGGCCAGCCACAGGCTGCTGCGCGAGCGGGTGTAGGCGTAACGGATCAGGTTGTGCAGGATCAACATCGCCAGGCAGCCGAACAGCAGACCGTAGATCAGCGTCTGGTTGTGATTGGCCGCGGCCATCACCGCCGCTTGCAGGGTGATGTACGGGCGCAACTGGTGGTCGGAGACCAGTCGCAGGTAGACGTCGAGGGGGTTGTCGCTCTGGGGCAGCGGCAGCATGAAGTCGCTGCTCGGCAACGGTCGTTCCACCTGGGGTTGGATGGTGCCGGTGTCGCGCTGTTCGATCAGGCGGTCGCCGTCGAGTACATACAGATTGAGGTGCGACAGGTCGGGGGCGAAGATCCGCAGCACTTGTTCGTGCTTGCCGGGTGCCAGCCTGAAGCGCAGCCACAAGGCGCCATCGGGTTCGGCCGCGGTGAGGCGATCAAGCTCGATAGGGCTGAATTGATTGGTGTAGCGGGCGGAGCGGATGTCGCTCAGCTGGAGGTTGCCCTGATCGTCAAGCAATACTGACCAGCCACTGCCTTGCGCGGCCTGGGCCGGGAGCATGCAGAGCAAGGTCAACAGCGTGACGGTGAAGCCTATGGCAATCCTGAGCCAGCGCACGGCGAAATCCCTTCGTAGGTTGATGCCAGAATATAACGATGCGCAGCGTCGGAACAGCCCGGCAAGGGCGATGAGCCCCTGCCGGAAACACAGCGTAGCTTATTACTGAGACTCACCGCGTTCACGGGCAATGGCGCGGTAGCCAATGTCGGTGCGGTAGAAGCAGCCTTCCCAGTCGATGGCCTTGGCCAGTTTGTAGGCCTGCTCCTGGGCAGCACCGACGCTGGCGCCCATGGCGGTGGCGCAAAGCACCCGACCACCGGCCGTCACGACGTTGCCGTCCTTGAGCGCAGTACCGGCGTGGAAGACCTTGCCTTCCAGTGCGGCGGCTGCGTCCAGACCGTTGATCGGCGCGCCCTTGGCGTAGTCGCCCGGGTAACCGCCGGCGGCCAGCACGATGCCGACGCTCGGACGTGGATCCCACTGCGCTTCAACCTTGTCCAGCGCCTGGGCCAGCGCGGCTTCGACCAGCAACACCAGGCTCGACTGCAGACGCAGCATCACCGGTTGGGTTTCCGGATCGCCGAAACGGCAGTTGAACTCGATGACCTTCGGATTGCCGGCCTTGTCGATCATCAGACCGGCGTACAGGAAACCGGTGTAGACGTTGCCTTCGTCGGCCATGCCGCGCACGGTCGGCCAGATCACCTGGTCCATCACGCGCTGGTGCACGTCGGCGGTCACCACCGGAGCCGGGGAGTAAGCACCCATGCCGCCGGTGTTCGGGCCGCTGTCGCCGTCGCCGACGCGTTTGTGGTCCTGGCTGGTGGCCATCGGCAGGACGTTCTTGCCATCGACCATGACAATGAAGCTGGCTTCTTCGCCGTCGAGGAATTCTTCGATGACAACGCGCGAACCGGCGTCGCCAAAGGCGTTGCCGGCGAGCATGTCGCGTACGGCATCTTCGGCTTCGGCCAGGGTCATGGCGACGATCACGCCTTTACCGGCGGCCAGGCCGTCGGCCTTGATCACGATTGGAGCGCCCTTTTCACGCAGATAAGCCAGGGCCGGCTCGATCTCGGTGAAGTTCTGGTAGTCGGCGGTCGGGATCTTGTGGCGCGCCAGGAAATCCTTGGTGAAGGCTTTCGAGCCTTCCAGCTGCGCGGCACCGGCGGTCGGGCCGAAGCAGTCCAGGCCACGGGAGCGGAACAGGTCGACGACACCGGCAACCAATGGCACTTCCGGACCAACGATGGTCAGGGAAACGTTTTTCTCGGCGAAGTCAGCGAGCTGCTCAAGGGCCAGCACGTCGATGGCGACGTTTTCGCACTTGGCTTCAATCGCGGTGCCGGCGTTGCCCGGTGCGACGAAAACTTTCTGCACGCGCGGATCCTGAGCCACTTTCCAGGCCAGGGCGTGTTCGCGGCCACCGCTGCCAATGATCAAAACATTCATTTCAAAAACCTCGGATGACGCTAATTCTGTTGAGCGCCGCAGGGCGCTTTTCTGTGGGAGCTGGCTTGCCAGCGATAGCATCACCGCGATCTATCTGAAGAACCGAGGTGTCTGCATCGCGGGCAAGCCCGCTCCCACAGGTAATCGGATTATCAGTGACGGAAGTGGCGCATGCCGGTGAATACCATCGCGATGCCGGCTTCATCAGCAGCAGCAATCACCTCGGCATCACGCATCGAGCCGCCTGGCTGGATCACCGCCGTGATACCGACCTTGGCCGCATTGTCCAGACCGTCGCGGAACGGGAAGAACGCGTCCGACGCCATCACCGAACCAGCCACTTGCAGACCAGCATGCTCAGCCTTGATCGCGGCGATACGCGCCGAGTTCACGCGGCTCATCTGGCCGGCGCCGACACCGATGGTCTGACGGTTCTTGGCGTAGACGATGGCGTTGGATTTGACGAACTTGGCCACTTTCCAGGCGAAGATCAGGTCGTGGACTTCCTGCTCGGTCGGGGCGCGCTTGGTCACCACTTTCAGGTCGTCGGCGCCGATCATGCCGATGTCGCGGCTCTGTACCAGTAGACCGCCGTTGACGCGCTTGTAGTCCCAGGCCGGAACGCGATCGGCCGACCACTCACCGCAGGCCAGCAGGCGCACATTGGCCTTGGCAGCGACGATGGCACGGGCCTCTTCGCTGACGCTTGGTGCGATGATCACTTCAACGAACTGACGCTCGACGATCGCCTTGGCGGTCTCGGCATCCAGTTCACGGTTGAAGGCGATGATGCCGCCGAACGCCGATTCGGTGTCAGTGGCGTAGGCCAGTTCGTAGGCCTGACGGATGCCGCCTTCGGCGTCCGGGCTTACGGCCACGCCGCACGGGTTCGCGTGCTTGACGATCACGCAGGCCGGTTTGACGAAGCTCTTCACGCATTCCAGCGCGGCGTCGGTATCGGCCACGTTGTTGTACGACAGTTCTTTGCCTTGCAGCTGGGTGGCAGTGGCGATGCCGACTTCGGCCGGCTTGGCCTCAACGTAGAACGCCGCGCTCTGGTGCGGGTTCTCGCCGTAGCGCATTTCCTGGGCCTTGATGAACTGGCTGTTGAAGGTGCGCGGGAATTCGCTGCGGCCTTCGGTGCTGAGGGTGTCAGCGGCCTGGTTCACGGTGCCCATGTAGTTGGCGATCATGCCGTCGTAGGCAGCGGTGTGTTCGAACGCCTTGAGCATCAGGTCGAAACGCTGAGCGTAGGTCAGGCCGCCGGCCTTGAGGTTTTCCAGCACGTTGGCGTAGTCGCTGGCATTCACCACGATGGCCACGTCTTTGTGGTTTTTCGCCGCCGAACGGACCATGGTCGGGCCGCCGATGTCGATGTTCTCGATGGCGGTCGGCAGGTCGCAGCCTGGCTTGCTGATGGTGGCTTCGAACGGGTACAGGTTGACGGCTACCAGATCGATCGGCTTGATGCCGTGCTCGTTCATGATCGCGTCGTCGATACCGCGACGACCGAGGATCCCGCCGTGGATTTTCGGGTGCAGGGTTTTCACCCGACCGTCCATCATCTCTGCGAAACCGGTGTAATCCGCGACTTCCACTGCGGCCACGCCGTTGTCCTGCAGCAGTTTGAAGGTCCCGCCGGTGGAAAGGATTTCCACGCCCAGGGCTTCCAGCTCCCTGGCGAATTCGAGGATCCCGGTCTTGTCGGAAACACTGATCAAGGCGCGGCGGATCGGCAGGCGGGTAGTCTGGTCGGTCATCTCAATTTCCATCAAAAGCAAGGGAAGTCAGCAAAAAAGGCGACCGGTTTTACGCGGGCGCCTTTCTGGTTTGATTGAATGCTTACAGCAGATCGTACTGCTTGAGTTTCTTGCGCAGCGTGCCGCGGTTCAGTCCGAGCAGCTCGCTGGCCTTGGTCTGGTTGCCCTTGACGTAGTTCATCACGCTTTCGAGCAGGGGAGCCTCGACTTCGGAGAGCACCAGGTTGTACACGTCCGTGACGGACGCGCCCTCAAGGTGGGCGAAATAATTGTGCAGCGCCTTCTCGACACTCCCGCGAAGGGTCTGGCCTTCTTCGCTCGGGGTATTGAGGTGCTGTTTCAAATTCACGTTGTCGCTCACGGGTGTTGTTCCACTCACTAAAGTCTCGGTCATCATCGTCATGCGGCCACCCCTTCTCCGTCCCCTGTCAGGCTCTTGTAACGTTCGGCGAAGAACTCCCGAACGTTGGCGCATTGTGTTTCCGTACCATCCAAACGATTGAAGTGGGCGCGAAACTCCCTGGCGCCCGGCAAGGTTGCGAGATACCAGCCCACATGCTTTCGGGCAATTCGCACGCCCATCACGTCCCCATAGAAGGCGTGGAGGGCGGCCAGATGCTCAAGCAGAATGTGTTCCACTTCGATCAGCTCCGGCGCCGGCAGTTTTTCGCCGGTGCGCAGGAAGTGTTCGATCTCGCGAAAAATCCATGGCCGCCCCTGGGCGGCCCGGCCGATCAACAGGCCATCGGCACCGGTCGCGTCAAGCACGTAGCGGGCCTTTTCCGGCGATACGATGTCGCCGTTGGCAAAGACCGGAATCGACACCGCCTGCTTGATCGCGGCAATGGTGTCGTACTCGGCTTCACCGGTGTACAGGTCGGCGCGGGTGCGGCCATGCACCGCCAGCGCCGTGATCCCGGCCTGCTCGGCGATCTTCGCCACGGTCAGCCCGTTCTTGTTGTCGCGATCCCATCCGGTGCGGATCTTCAGGGTCACCGGCACATCAACCGCCGCCACGACGGCGTTCAGGATCTCGGTGACCAGTGCCTCATCCTTCAACAACGCGGAGCCGGCGGCCTTGTTGCAGACCTTTTTCGCCGGGCAACCCATGTTGATATCAATAATCTGTGCGCCCAGTTCGACGTTGGCCCGGGCCGCATCCGCCAGCATCTGCGCATCGCCACCGGCGATCTGCACCGAGCGTGGCTCGGGATCGCCTTCGTGGATCATGCGCATGCGCGACTTGCGGGTGTTCCACAGGCTCATGTCGCTGGTGACCATTTCCGAGACTACAAGCCCTGCGCCCAAACGCTTGCACAGCTGACGAAAGGGCTGGTCGGTGACACCCGCCATCGGGGCGAGGATCAAGCCGTTCTGCAATGTATATGGGCCGATGCGTACCGCCGACATAGGACTTCCCTGAAGTGGGGCCGGATCATGAGAGTTCGAAAAAGGGTTGGCATGATACCCGCTCTCGATGACTGGATAAAGGCTGAATTGAACAAAATCTGAACAGTTATTCTGTTATTACCGCCGGTTTGGTCGTGCGCTGCGCAGTCAGAAAACTGCCGTCAATCCGGGAGCGGTGAAGCGTTTCACTCGGGTGAGTGGAAACTGAGGCTGTAGTTCACCGCTTTCGGGCCTGGATCGAGGATGTCCAGGGCGATGTGGATCGGCGTCTGCGGCGGCATTTCCGCCATGCCTTCGAGGTCGCCGTTGAGGTATTCGCCGGGTTTGAAGCGACGACTGGCGATCAGGTGACCGTTGAGGTCGGCGAAGCGCAGCTCCAGCAGCGGAAACGGCTGCGAGAACGGCGCGCGGTTATAAATGATCGCGTCCACCACCAGCGCACCGCTGAATTCCGGGTGGCTGCGCACCACCAGGTTGCTGCTCTTGATCTTGGCGATGTCCACCTTGGACGGCACCGTGCAGCCGACTTGCGGGCACAGTTGCTGGAACCACGGACGGTATTGATCCTGGCGCGCCAGTTCATCGAAGTGATAGGCGATGTATTGCCCGGCCAGACCGGCGGCGGCCAGTGCGATCAGCACCAGCCAGAGCAGGCGACGGCCCCAGGGCGAGCGGCGCTTCTGCCAGTCCAGTTGCAGCGGATCATCGGTCAGATCCTGCAACGCTTCGGCGCGAACGCTGGATTCGACGCGTTCGCGCTTTTTGCGCGGTGCTTCGATCAGTGGCAGTTCGTCGTCGACGTCGTCGCTGGCCGACAGGCGTTCGCGTCGGGCATTCGGGTCGATCGGGTCGTGCAGGCGAAGTTGCGGAATTGGTGGCTCGTCATCGAGATCCACCGGCTCCAGCGACAGCGAAGGCTCGGTGCGCTCCGGTCGGACCGGCTCGGGCTCGATGGCTTCGGGTTCCTCTTCGACTTCAGGTGCGCGCTCATCCGCCGGTTCGCTGAACAGGCTGTCCGGCCACGTCGTGTCTTCCGGCTCGTGGCTGTCGCGACGAGCGCTCAGGGCATCCTCACGTGTGCGGCCGAATTCGGTGGTCGGCTGAATTTCCCGTTGCTCGAGGCGGGCCAGTTCTTCGTCCAGATCCAGGCTGTCCAGATCCAGCTCGGCGGCGCTCCATTGCTTCTGGCTGATGGCGCGCGGTTCGGGCGTTTCGGCGATGGCCGGTGGTTCGACAGGCGCCGGCTCGCTGATTAACGGCGCCACCGGCGTGACCGCTTCCTTGCCTGCGTGTTGCTCCAGCAATTGCTTGGCGGCATTGAACACTTGCAGGCAGGAGCCGCAACGAACCACCCCGCGGGCCACGCTCAACTGAGCGTGGCTGACGCGGAAACTGGTTTGGCAATGCGGGCACTGGGTGACGAAACTGTCGGTCATGCGGCGATCCGGATTGAGCAGGCGGTCATTCTAGCGCCGACGGCCGGTGATGCGCACCCAGCCATCACGATTGGCGATCGGGTCGAGATCGAAGTCCTGCGCGTAGGCGGCAGCGACTTCGTCACCTTGCTCGGCGAGGATCCCGGACAGCGCCAGACGCCCGCCGGACTTGACCAGGCCAGACAGTTGCGGCGCCAGGGAAACCAGCGGGCCGGCCAGAATGTTGGCCACCAGCACGTCGGCTTTGACCTGCGGCAGGTCTTGCGGCAGGTACAGCGGGAACAGTTCGTCAGCGATGTTGTTGCGCCCGGCGTTGTCGCGGGAGGCTTCGAGTGCCTGCACGTCGATGTCGGTGCCGACGGCTTCTTTCGCGCCGAGCAGCAGGGCGGCAATGGCCAGAATCCCCGAGCCGCAGCCGAAGTCCAGCACGTTGCAGTCTTTCAGGTCCTGGCCGTCCAGCCATTCCAGGCACAGGGCGGTGGTCGGGTGGGTGCCGGTGCCGAACGCCAGGCCAGGGTCCAGCAGCAGGTTGACCGCGTCCGGCTCCGGTGCGGCGTGCCAGCTCGGCACGATCCACAGACGCTGGCCGAAGCGCATTGGCTGGAAACCATCCATCCAGCTGCGTTCCCAGTCCTGGTCTTCGATGACTTCGCTGTGGTGCTCGGGCAGCGGGCTGCCGGTCAGCAGTTCCAGATGGGCCAGTACCGGTGCGGCTTCGGTGCCGCCCTCGAACAGGGCCAGCAGATGAGTGTGCGCCCACAGCGGGGTGGTATTGAGTTCCGGTTCGAAGATCGGCTGATCTTCGGCGTCCATGAAGGTCACCGAAACGGCGCCCACTTCAAGGAAAGCGTCTTCGTAGGTTTCGGCTTGTTCCGGGCTGATGGCGAGTCTTACTTGCAGCCAAGGCATGGCGGGCACCTGTGAAAAAGATTGATTGCAGCCTAGCGGCCTGCGAGAAGCGCGCAAGTTTACGCGAGCTCAACGCTTTTGTGGGAGCGAGCTTGCTCGCGAAAGCGGATTGCCAGTCACTTTGATGCTGACTGATGTACCGCCTTCGCGAGCAAGCTCGCTCCCACAGACTTTTTGCAATCTCCAGAAACAACAAAGCCGCCCGAAGGCGGCCTTGTCTGGTGCGGGCTGAAGCTTAGTGCTTCTCGCCAGCCAGCTTGTGCTCGAGGTAGTGAATGTTCACGCCCCCTTTGCAGAAGCCTTCGTCGCGGGTCAGATCACGGTGCAGCGGGATGTTGGTCTTGATCCCGTCGACCACGATTTCGTCCAGGGCATTGCGCATGCGGGCCATGGCTTCGTCGCGGGTCGCGCCGTAAGTGATCAGCTTGCCGATCAGCGAGTCGTAGTTCGGCGGAACGGCATAACCGCTGTACAGGTGCGAATCGACGCGAACGCCGTTGCCGCCTGGAGCGTGGAAATGCTTGACCGTGCCCGGGCTCGGCATGAAGGTTTTCGGGTCTTCGGCGTTGATCCGGCATTCCAGCGAGTGACCGCGGATGACCACATCATCCTGGGTATACGACAGCTTGTTGCCAGCGGCGATGCTGAGCATCTCCTTGACGATGTCGATACCGGTGACCATTTCCGAAACCGGGTGCTCCACCTGAACACGGGTGTTCATTTCGATGAAGTAGAAACGACCGTTCTCGTACAGGAACTCGAAGGTGCCGGCGCCACGGTAGCCGATGTCGATGCACGCCTTGACGCAGCGAGCCAGGACTTCCTTGCGCGCATTCTCGTCGATGCCCGGTGCCGGCGCTTCTTCGAGAACTTTCTGGTGACGGCGTTGCAGCGAGCAATCGCGGTCACCCAGATGGATGGCGTTGCCCTGGCCGTCGGACAGAACCTGCACTTCGACGTGACGCGGGTTGGTCAGGAATTTTTCCAGATAGACCATCGGGTTGCCGAACGCCGCGCCAGCTTCGGAGCGGGTCAGTTTCGCCGAGGCGATCAGGTCTTCTTCCTTGTGCACCACGCGCATGCCGCGACCACCACCGCCGCCGGCGGCCTTGATGATCACCGGGTAGCCGACTTCACGACCGATGCGCAGTGCCGTTTCCTCGTCTTCCGGCAGCGGGCCGTCGGAACCTGGAACGGTTGGAACGCCCGCTTCGATCATCGCGTGCTTGGCCGATACCTTGTCGCCCATCAGGCGAATGGTGTCGGCTTTAGGGCCGATGAAAGCGAAGCCGGAGTTCTCGACCTGCTCGGCGAAATCAGCGTTTTCCGCGAGGAAACCGTAGCCTGGGTGAATGGCGGTAGCGCCAGTCACTTCAGCGGCAGCGATGATGGCCGGGATGTGCAGGTAGGACTGAGCGGCAGAAGCCGGGCCGATGCAGACGGATTCGTCTGCCAGACCCAGGTGCATCAGCTCTTTGTCGGCCTTGGAGTAAACGGCGACGGTCTTGATGCCCATCTCTTTGCAGGCACGCAGAATCCGCAGGGCGATCTCACCGCGGTTAGCGATCAGAACTTTTTCCAACTTCGCAGTCATCAAAGGCTCTCCGCAGTTCAAACGATGGTGAACAGCGGTTGGTCGTACTCAACCGGCTGGCCGTCTTCGACGAGGATGGACTCGATCACACCGCTGGTTTCAGCTTCGATGTGGTTCATCATCTTCATGGCTTCGACGATGCACAGGGTGTCGCCTTTCTTCACGGTCTGGCCGACTTCAACGAAGGACGGCGAGGTTGGCGAAGATTTGCGATAGAAGGTGCCGACCATCGGCGAACGGGCAACGGTGCCGTTCAGCGCTGGAGCAGCAGCGGCAGCTGGAGCTGCTGCAGCAGCAACCGGAGCGGCAGCGGCGGCAGGTGCAGCGGCCGGAGCCTGCATCGGAGCCGGAGCGTAGTACTGCTGCGCCGGGGTCTTGCTGTGACGGCTGATGCGTACGGACTCTTCGCCTTCCTTGATCTCGAGCTCGTCGATGCCGGACTCTTCCAGCAATTCGATCAGTTTCTTAACTTTACGGATATCCATGAATCATCAACTCCCAAGGGTCGGTCAGGGGCGTATAGCTTGGTGTTCAAGCTGCTCTAGTGCAGCCTCCAGGGCCAGTCGGTAACCGCTGGCGCCAAGGCCGCAGATCACTCCTACCGCTACGTCGGAGAAGTAAGAGTGATGGCGGAAAGGTTCGCGTTTGTGCACGTTGGACAAATGCACTTCGATGAATGGGATGCTCACTCCCAGCAGCGCGTCACGTAATGCGACACTTGTGTGTGTAAATGCTGCCGGGTTGATCAGAATGAAATCCACACCTTCGCCGCGTGCGGCGTGGATGCGGTCGATCAATTCGTACTCGGCGTTGCTTTGCAGATACAGCAGATGATGGCCGGCTTCACGGGCGCGGCGCTCCAGATCCTGATTGATCTGCGCCAGGGTGGTCGACCCGTAGGTCCCGGGTTCCCGGGTGCCAAGCAGGTTCAGGTTGGGGCCGTGCAGCACCAGTAGCGTTGCCATCTGCATGTTCCTTGTTATGGGTGAGCCTTCGTCAGAACCCGGCGACTATGCCGCAAAGACTTTGTGACTGTCCAGTTCTCTGCAATAGCCAGCACGATGACCGATGTTTGCGCAAAATATGTGACTGACTGATTAAATCCGGTCATTCGCTTTGGCGACACGTTCAGCGAAGTCGCTGGCGTTGATCTCGCCGATCACCCGTACATCGCGACGTTCCGCCCCGTCCTTGCCGAAGAACATCAGCGCCGGTGGGCCGAACAGGCTGTAGCGGTCGAGCAGGGAGCGCTGTTCGGCATTGCTGGCGGTGATGTCGAAGCGGATCAGCCGATAACCCTTGAGCCGATCCACGACCGTGGTGTCATTGAGCACTTCGTGTTCGATGACTTTGCAGCTGATGCACCAGTCGGCGTACCAATCGAGCAGCAGCGGGGTGCCGGCGGTTTTCGCTTCGAGCAGCACCCGATCCAGTTCCGCCGGGGTACTGACGGTCTGCCACAAGCCGCTGTTTTGCGCGGGCGAGCCGCTGTCGGCAAGGCGTGCCGGGGCTATCGGATTCAGCGGGTCGGTCTGCCCGCTGAACGCACCGAACCAGCAGGCCAGCGCATAAAACAGCAGGAACATGCCGAGCAACTGACCGAGGCGTTTGCGTGGCGGTTTGTAGACGAACTCCAGAGCGCCGAGGAACAGACCGACACCGCCGGCCAGCAAGCCGATCAGCAGCAACGTGATCTGCCCCGGCAACACCCGGCTGAGCAGACCGATCGCCAGCCCGAGCAGCAACACGCCGATGCCGTTCTTCACGTACATCATCCACGGTCCGCTTTTCGGCAGCCACGCCGCGCCGCCGGTAGCCACCAGCAACAGCGGCGCGCCCATGCCCAGCCCGAGCATGAACAGCTTCAGGCCGCCGCCCAGCGCATCGCCGCTGGCGCTTATATAAAGCAGCGCGCCGGCCAGCGGTGCGGAAACACACGGCGATACCAGCAAGCTCGACACCACACCCAACACCGCCGCCCCCCACAGCGAGCCGCCTTCGGTGCGCCCGGCAATCCGGTCCAGGCGGCTGCTGATGAAGTGCGGCAATTTCAGCTCGAACACGCCGAACATCGCCAGTGCAAACACCGCAAAGAACATTGCGAACGGCACCAGCACCCACGCCGATTGCAGCCGTGCCTGCAAATTCAGTTGCGCACCGAACAGCCCCATCAAGGCCCCGAGCAGCGCAAAGCACGCCGCCATCGGCAGCACATAAGCCAGCGACAGATTGAAACCACGCAAACCGCCGACCTGCCCGCGCAACACCACGCCGGACAGGATCGGCAGCATCGGCAATACACAAGGCGTGAAGGTCAGGCCCAGGCCCGCCAGGAAGAACAGCGCCAGATCGCGCCAGTCCCAACCCGTCACCGGAGCGGACGCGTCACTTGCCGCTGCGTTGCCCTCGATGCTCAGGCGCTCGGTTTCCGGTGGATAACACAAACCCTTGTCGGCGCAGCCCTGATAAGTGACGGCCAACGTGAACGCCCGGGAATCATTGCGCGGCAGTTCCACATCGAGAATGCCGTGGTAGACCTCGACGTCGCCGAAGTACTCGTCGTGTTTCTGTTCGCCTTGTGGCAGCTGTGCGGCGCCGAGTTTCACCTCGGCAGGTTCGGCACGAAACTGGAAGCGATGGCGGTAGAGGTAATAGCCTTCGGTGGCGACGAAGCGCAGTTTGACCGATTGCGGCGTGCTCTCGACCAGGCTCAGTTGAAAGGCTTCGCGCACCGGCAGGAAATCGGCGCTGTTGTTGACCGAGCCCAGCGTGGCGCTGGGTTTGCTGTCGAACAGACCGGCGGCGCCGGCCGGCAGGGCGAGGACGAAAAACAGCAGGCAGAGCAGACGGCGCATGACAATCTCGCGAATCAAAGGTGCGGGAATGATAGCGGACTTGGCCCTGCGCTGTGTGTCACACGCGGAACGCCTGCACGGCGGTGTGCAGCTGACCGCCCAGCAACAGCAGGTTCTCGCCTTGCTCGCGACCCTGGCCGATGCGCAGCAGATTGTCCCCGCCCAACTGGTGAATCCGCTCGCTGTGATCGCGGATCTCGCTGACCGCACCGCTCTGTTGTGCGGTGATGTCGGCGATGCGGATCGCGGTGTCGGAGATGGTCTGGATCGCACCGACAATCTTGTCCAGCGCCCCGTCCGCCGATTGCGCCTGATTGGCCGTGGCCTCGGCGTGTTCGACCTGGGCGCGCATGCCCTCGACCGATTGCCGGGCGGCGGTTTGCAGGCCGGCGATCAGGGTCTGGATTTCGGCGGTGGCGCCGGCGGTGCGTTGCGCCAGCGAGCGCACTTCTTCGGCCACCACGGCGAATCCGCGACCCATTTCCCCGGCCCGAGCGGCTTCGATCGCCGCGTTGAGCGCCAGCAGGTTGGTCTGGTCGGCAATCGAGCGGATCACCGTCAGTACGCCGCCGATGGTTGCCGACTCTTCGGCCAGGTGTTCGATCATCTGTGCGTTGCCTTGCACTTCGCCGACCAGCGCGTGCAGGCCGGTGAGGCTCTGGCCGATCACTTGTTGCCCGTGTTCGACGGCCAGTCCGGCATGGCGACTGGCGTCGGCGGCCTGGCGCGCATCACCGGCCACTTGCTGGATGGTCGCTTCCAGTTCGCCAAGGGAATCGCGGATCAGTGCGGTGTCGCCGGCCTGATGTTCGGCACCGCTGTGCAAGTCATTGCTCAGCTCGGCGAGGGTGCGACTACTACCTGCGACTTGCTCGGCATTGCCGCGAATGGTCCCGACCAGATCCACCAGATAGGCGCGCAGGCGATTGAGCGAGGCTTCGATGTCGTGCAGTTCGCGGTTGGTCTTGCCCAGATGAATGTCGCGGCTGAAGTCGCCTTCGGCCCAGGTCGACAGCGCTGGCGCGAGGTTGGTCAGGGTGCGGGCGAGGCGTCGCTGCAGAGTGTCGATCAGCAGGGCGATCAGCAGAATCAGGCCGATCATCACGCCTTGCATCAGCCGCACTTCGCCCTGGATCTGCCCGTGCTGGGCGCGCACTACCGGCTCGAGACCGGCGATGGCTTGCTGCACGGCGGCGATTTTCTGGTGGGTCGCGGTGCTCAGGTCGGTGCGTTTCTGGATCTGATTGCGGGTGCGGGCCAGCTCCGCCGGGTAACGACCGAGCAGACTGTTGAGTTCGCGTTTGAGGCCCACGCCGGCGTCTTCGGCAGCGGTTTTTTCCGTGCTTTCGATGCCCATCATCGCGGCGAAATCGTCACTGCCGGATTCGCTGCTGGCGACCACGCCGAGCAAGGGCAGGGCATCGATTGTCTGGGCCTGGGCGCGGATGTTGCTGACTTCGCGCTCGACATCGGCGGCCAGCTCACTGCGCCCGCTGCTGACCAGTTTGTCTCGCGCCAGCGACAGCTTGCCCAGATGTTGAGAGGCGACCAGCAGCGGCGTCAGGTAGGTCGCGTTGCCGCCGGCGTAGGTGCTGAGTTGATCGAGGCTGGCGCTCAATTCGCGTTCGGCCTGCAACAGCAGGGCCTGCGGATCGCCGGCCAGTTTGCCGGCGGCCAGCAGGTCGGTCTTGCTGAATTCATCGAGGCCGGTGAGGCTCGGGCGCAAGGTGTCGGCCAGCGCAGGCGGAAGCTCGCCGAGTTCTTTGTGCAATTGATCGATGGCCTGGCTGGCGCTGCTCAGGCGCAGGGCGTCGCCGCTGGCGAGGTAATCCTCGACGTTGCGCGCCACGTCATTCTGAAATTGCTGGGACAGCCCCAGGTAACGCTCCATCAACAGATACGGGCGCTCCAGGGCTTTTTGCGACCACCACAGCGTGGCGCCGAGGGCCACGCAAACGGCGACCAGCAACAGAGTATTGAGATTGGTGAGCAACTTCAGGCGCATGACGGCTACCAACGGCAGAATGGTAAGCGCCTGAATTTATTGCGGTTCTGTTACAGGGTTATGACCGATTGGGTCGAATCCGATGAAAAAGTGGCACTTTGCTTTGAGTCCCGCGCGGTCTGCACCCGATTGCGTCCTTCGCCTTTGGCACGGTACAGCGCCTCGTCGGCCTGGCTGGCCATCATCAGGCTGTCGGAGTCGTCGCGCATCTCCACCACCCCGGCGCTGAAAGTGCACCACAGATCCTGCGGCTGGGCCGGATAGTGAATCTCGGCAAAGCGCTGGCGGATTTCATCGAGCACTTTGTGCGCCGCTTCTATATCGGTGTCGGGCATGACGATGGCGAATTCCTCGCCACCGTAACGGCCGATGAAATCGGTCTTGCGCAGACGCTGCTTGAGAAACAGCGCCAGGCTCTTGATCACCCGGTCGCCCATGGGGTGGCCGTGGCTGTCGTTGACCCGTTTGAAGTGGTCGATGTCGAGCATGGCAAAGCTCAACGGCTTGTTCTCGCGGCGGGCGCGGAACGAGCAGTCCTCGAGCAATTGCAGAATGTGCGTGTGGTTGTACAGGCCGGTGAGGCTGTCGCGGACCATCCGTGCTTTCAGATTACGTGCACGGGCGGCGCGGTTGCGCACGGTAGTGATCAGGTGGCGCGGCTTGATCGGCTTGGTCAGGAAGTCATCGCCGCCCTCGCTCATGGCGTCGAGCTGCTTGTCCAGATCGTCCTCGGCCGACAGGTAAATGATCGGCACACTGACATAGCGGTCGTTGTGGCGGATGACCTTGGCCAGCTCGGTGCCGGTGCAGGCCGGCATGTACATGTCGAGGATGATCAGGTCCGGCTGGAAGTCCGCCAGCTCGGCCATCGCCTGGATCGGTTCGATCAGGGTGCGAGTGACAATCCCGGCGCTGTTGAGCAGGCGTTCGGTGTGCAGGGCCTGGGCGCGGGAGTCATCGATAATCAGCACTTTATAAGGTTCGTACTGGGCGACGCAGGTCAGGACTTCGATCTTCTCCAGCAGGCTCGAGGCTTCGAGGGTGCCGGTGAGGAATTCCTGGCCGCCGGCACGCACCGCCGCGAGGCGGGTCGGAGTGTCGGTCTCGTGCAGGCTGAAGAACAGCAGCGGCAGTGGTTCTTCCAGACCTTGCTGGGCTTCGGCGGCGAGTTTCAGGCCGACGCCGGCGCCGCTGAAGTCCACGTCCATGACGATCGCGGCCGGCAGGCGCTCGACCATCGACGAGCGAAACGCCGACACACTGTCGAGCGCCTGGGCGCTCAGACCGAAAAACTCCAATTGCTTGGCCAGCCGCTCGGCGCGGTCGTGATCCTGCAGCATCACATAGATCGGTTTGCGCAGGGGCGGCAGAAAGGTCTGGTCGAGCTGATCGCCATGGCGCAGGCCAGTGCGCGACAAGCGTTGCATCAGACGGTTGAGATCGGTGATCAGGCCGCTGCTCAGGCGTCCGCGATTGGCGTCCACCGCTTCCAGCGACTGGCTGATGTGGCGGGCCAGTTGCGTGTGTTCGGGCTGTTCGAAACGCTCGGCAAAACGCAGCAGGCGCAGATTGGCCTCGCTCAGTTCGGCGAGATCGGCAGTGGACCACTCACTGCGTTGCAGGCGCTGCCATATCTCAAGAATCTGACGTGCCTGATGAATTACCCGCTGGGCAAAGTGGTGCTTGAGGCGCTCACGGCTGGGGTCTTCTGGCTCGGTCATATCCTGACTACTAGTTAGGCTGCATGCTGAGATCGACTGGTGGCTCTATGCTAGCACCTCTTTTCCCTTACATGAGTGTCGTACGTCAATAATCTGCTGTGCGTCACTATTCAGTTTCTGACCGGTCGGTTTCGCCCTGGACTTGCTCGTCGATAGAGTGCCCGTGAACAGGGGCTTATAGGATGTTTCTCCGGGCTTTTCAGGAAGGTTCTCTGTACTGCAGGGTCATCGTCTGTCAGGGCTTTCTGATTTTTCCCAAGGTCGGTTTCGCAAGGGTTTTGCGCTGGTAGGGTCAGGGAAACCCCTACCAGACGTTTGCCCGAACATGACCCAGTGTTTCAACAAACACCCCAGCGATGCCCAGCGCCTGAATCACAGCACCACGCCTGTCGCCGACTGTGAGTGCAATGACGAAATGCTGTACGGCGAACGGTGGAAGGTGACTGAGGTGCCGGTGCTGACGTGCCAGTGCCTTTGGCGCGCCTATCAGCGTGAGGCCGAGCAAATCGTCGCCCCTGACGGTGTCCTGATCGCCGATCCGGTGCAGCGCAATCGGGCGATCAACGCTGCGTATGCCCGGCTTTGGCTGTATGACTCGCGTTTCCAGTGGGCGGGGCTGGCGGCGTTTGCCTCCAAGCAGGTGGGCTGTGGACTGCTGCATGCGGCGGACAGTATCGAGCTGATCCGGCAGGAGCATGAGGCGCGGCAGCGAGTGCGGGACGGGCGCCGTGAGTCCGGATTGCTGACGCCGGACAAAATACCCGGGCAGGCCGAGGACTGGAGTCATTACGAGGAGGCGAGGGCGCGTAATCCCGTGCCTTCGCTGGATTTCCGCCCTCCGGGTGAAGAACTGTCATTGGTGCAGCAACAGTTCCGGCACGTGTACGACATGATGGCGATGGGCAATACCACGCTGTTTCTGGATGTTTATCCGCTGCATCAGTTTTATGCGGTGCGTGGGTTGGGGGAGTTGAAGAAGTGCCTGAAGACCCGGAGAGAGATTTATGGGCACGCGAGGTTTCCGGTGCTTTGGCCCATAGGGGGAAAAGCGCTTCCTTTCGGTGAGGCATTTCAAGAAATCTTGAATGGATTCGAGGCGATAGATGCGGGAAATATTGCCGAAAGTGTGAAGCATCTGGCCTGGCACGAGCAGCGAAACATTCTCCAACCGAGCATCTACGAAAATCGTCATTTGGTGACGTTGTTGCGTGGGAATCATTTTTCCTACGCGACCGGCTTTCCTTCCGGCGTGGCGCAGGCCATCGAGTTGACTCTCACCAGTCAATGTCAGCGTGTCGAAGATGGCCGCACCATTGGGTTCGGCAGCAATCCGATGGCGGATCTGTCGGATATCGATCAGCGAATGGAGTTCGTGCTACGGGCAGCAGCGCGTTTTGACCAGATGCTCAACGACAGCAACCGAAATGCGTTGGCGCAATCCATCGGCGAGATTGCCGCCATGGGGGAGGCTTGATGTCCTGGCGAAACTGTCTATCCAAATGGCGCTTTTGGGCTTGGCTGGCGCTTAGTGTTGTTTTGATGTGGGTCGCCGCACGTCAGTTGATGCAGCCATTGTGGAACGAACCCGTGATGGCGCTGGCGATAGGGGGCACATATGAATATATGCAAGAGCACTCGACCGCCCCATTCCTTTCGTGGGGGCGCGTCGGCAGTCGTGTCTGGGGTGGCATTCCGAAGACGGATGCGCGCCTGCGATTTGTCGATTCGCAGTATGGGTTCGAAACGCCGATGGCGCGTTTTTTTACGGTGACCTTCGAAGGTGACGTGGTCGGTGATATCCGCATGTCTCCTCAAATCGAGCCACTGCTGATCGACGATGTCATGAAGGTCGTTCTCGATCTGCAATCCCAATGGTGCGCAAAAGGTTGGAGGCCAGTCGGGACGCGAAGTGATCCGACGATGGCGGACACACCAGAGTGGCGAGCCTATCTCAGAGACAGTGTGGTCGCCGGACGTTCATTTTGGCAGGCCGGCGACAAGTATCAGGCGATGTTGATCCTTGGACGGTTCCGAGACTCTCGGTATCCAGACCATGAGCGATACCTCATTACTCTCGAGCTCGCCAAGCCCTGGATACCCTTTGACGAAATTGAAAACCTCTACGAAGAACCCCACCCCTTTCCCCCACCCCAACCCAAAGAAGGAGAAATTCCATGCCAACCCCTGCCTTCATGACTATTCATGGCAGCCGCCAGGGCCTGATCAGCGCCGGTGCCTTCACCGAACCGTCGGTGGGCAACCGCTACCAGATCGGGCGTGAAGACAAGATCATGGTTCAGGCCTTCAGCCACGGCATTTTCCTGCCCAGGGGAGCGGGTGCCGGGCGGCGGATGCACAAGCCTCTGGTCATTACCAAAGTCATCGACAAGGCGTCGCCGCTGATCCAGATGGCAATGTGTTCCGGTGAGTTGCTGAGCAAGTGTTGTATGGAGATGTATCGCACATCGGCCCACGGCATTCAGGAGCATTTCTATACGATTGAACTGGAGGACGCGCAGATCGTCAGCGCCGAGGTTTTTATGCCCGACTGCCAGGACCCCGCTACGTCGCACCTGACGCAATGGGAAAAAATCCAGTTCAGCTACCGCCGCATCTACTGGCGGCACGAGGTCAGCCGGACGATGGGCTCCGATGAGTGGCAGAGCGAGGGCCAGGGATGAGGCTGGTTCACCACTCGCACCTGACCGAACGCGAACGCCAGCATGTGTTCCCCGTGGATCAGGCACTGGAACGGGTTTGCAAGGCGTTGCTGGAGCGGCAATCCCTCGAAGGTCTCGATCAGTTGCGGGCAGGTCTGATGCTCGATCTGGACAGTGAAGTGCTGGAGCAGATAGAACGCGGCGACTGGCTGTTGCTCAAAGCTGAAGCTGATTACGGCGGATGGCCCACTGCCCGGTCAGCGTTCGATCAAGCGGTACTCGACCTGATGAACAATCCACCGCTCCAACCCACCAGAACACCCCGAATCTATCGTCTGGTCGACAGCATGACCGGCGAACCGTTGCCACAGCAGGCCTACATTGCAACGGTCGATGGGGTTCCCACCCAGCGCCGAACAGACGACGAGGGAATTGCCCATCTGTTCATGCCGGATGATGCCCGGCAGGTTTCAATGCGAATTTTCAACGTCTGAAGGCTACGTCTATCCTTTCTCTCACTGGCGACGTCCGCCTGTTTTTCTCCGCTGCCCCAATCGCGGGTGCCCGGCCGAGGCACGTTGTTGTATGGTTGTGGTCGAACCGTTGAACCCAAGATTGAAAGGATATCGCCATGCTGGACTGGAAGAACCGCGCGGGCAGCGCGCCTGAACGTGCCGCCGAGCCCAAGTCGGCCGCCCGCAGCTATGTCGGCGGGCTGTTGTTCAGCCGGGCGCTGGCCACGCTGGTCGCCATTTACCTGTTGGTGACTATTGCCCTTGGCTGGTACTGGAGCCAGGAGCCGGCGCTGTTTCCCGTGGCGCAGAACGCTCAGGTTGCCGCCGAGAAGGAAGGCAAGCAGATGGTGGTCGGTTACACCACCGTCGAAACCCTGAAAACCGTTGCCGGCACTTTGCTCGACAAGCCGGGCGGTTACATTTCCAACGACCGTTTCCCGCCGGGCCTGTGGATGGACAACATGCCGAGTTGGGAATATGGCGTGCTGGTGCAGGTCCGCGACCTGACCCGTGCCCTGCGCAAGGACTTCGCCCGTTCGCAGTCGCAATCGGCTGAGGACGCCGACCTGGCCAAGGCCGAGCCGCGCTTCAACTTCGACAACAAGAGCTGGATCCTGCCGTCCAGCGAGTCGGAATATCAGGAAGGCATCAATTCCCTGAGCCGTTATCAGGCGCGCCTGTCCGACCCGACCCAGAAAAACGCGCTGTTCTACGCCCGCGCCGACAACCTGAACAACTGGCTGGGCGATGTCGGCACCCGTCTCGGTTCGCTGTCGCAACGGCTGTCGGCCAGCGTTGGTCGAGTCAAACTCAACACCGCGCTGAAAACCGAAGTGCCGGCGGTGGGTGAAGTGCCGCAGGTCGACGAGGAAGTCGTCGAGACTCCGTGGATGCAGATCGACAACGTGTTCTACGAAGCCCGCGGCCAGGCCTGGGCGCTGTCGCACCTGCTGCGCGCGATCGAAGTCGATTTCGCCGACGTGCTGGCGAAGAAGAACGCGACCGTCAGCGTGCGTCAGATCATTCGTGAGCTGGAGGCGTCTCAGGAGCCGATCTGGAGCCCGATGATCCTCAACGGCAGCGGCTTCGGTGTGCTGGCCAACCACTCGCTGGTGATGGCCAACTATATTTCCCGGGCCAACGCCGCCGTGATCGATTTGCGTCAACTGCTCAATCAGGGCTGAGTCATGGACGAGAGCGCCAAAGAGGCGGCCCACCGCGCCGCCTCGGATGCCGAACAGATCGCCTGGGTCGACGAGCAGGACAACCTGCTCGGCGCCCTGGTGCGTTCCGACCTGCGTGAGCGCGGGCTGATCGGCCGTGGCACCTACATCATGCTGTTCAACTCCGCCGGTGAACTCTGCGTGCATCGGCGCACCCTGAGCAAAGCCACCTATCCTGGTTACTGGGACGTGGCGGCAGGCGGCATGGTGCAGGCGAACGAGACCTACGCCGAGTCGGCGGCCCGTGAGCTGGAAGAAGAATTGGGCGTGAGCGGCGTCGAGCTGACGGCTCACGACCATTTCTACTTCGAGGACACCGGCAATCGCCTCTGGTGTTCGGCGTTTTCGGCGGTGTGGGACGGGCCGTTGATCCTGCAGCCCGAAGAAGTGCTCGAAGCGCGCTTCATTCCGGTCGAACAGGTCATGCTGGAAATCCGGCAAAAGCCTTATTGCCCGGACTCTCTGGCAGCGTTGCAACGCTATCTGAAGGCTCAACGGCGCGACGTCGCAAAGAACACATAAATTGGCGCCGATTGGCACTTAGCAATCGGCGTTTTTGCCGTTACACTGCGCGACCTTTTCAAGCTGTGCCGGCCCGCTTTCAGGAGCTCATGGCACAGTAGCGCTGCCCCTGCCTGAGTGGGGCTTCGCGGTCGATAGCCTTGCCCAAGGCTGCGATCAGTCTTTGTCCTCCCGAGAGGATTGCCGGTGGCCAAAAAAGCCGCATCCTTCGCCGCCCTGGGCGGCCTGGTATTTTCCACCGACGCAGGTCGTCATTGCCCGGAATGCAGCAAGCCGGTGGACGCCTGTATCTGCAAGCAAACCGTGATCCCGGCCGGCGACGGCATTGCCCGCGTGCGCCGCGAGAGCAAGGGCCGTGGCGGCAAGACGGTGACCACTATCACCGGCGTGCCCCTGGCCGAAGACGCACTCAAAGAGCTGGCGACAACGTTGAAGAAGCGTTGCGGCACCGGCGGTGCGTTGAAGGACGGGATCATCGAGATCCAGGGCGACCATGTCGAGCTGCTCTTGGCCGAGCTGGTCAAGCACGGTTTCAAGGCGAAGAAGTCCGGCGGCTAGCAGCCTCTGTGAAACCCACCGGCGGCTTGATTCAGCTCCAGAGTCCCTGGGTCTGACGTCGTTTCCATGGTTTTCACAGAGCCTGTTCATGACCGGTTTCTAAACTCAACGCTGTCAGCGCGGTCTACCGCCCCGCTGACGAACCGTCATTTTCATTCTTTAGACTGCGCCGGCCTGAGATCAGGCGACGCACTATGACTTCTTTATAGGGGACTTCGATGTCCGTACGACGCACACGCAAAGACGATGGCAGCCAATGGACAGTTGCGGACAGCCGCAGTGTTTACGGGATTCGCCATTGGGGGGCCGGGTATTTCGCGATCAATGACGCCGGTCGCGTCGAAGTTCGTCCGAACGGCCCGAGCAGTTCGCCTATCGATCTGTTCGAACAAGTCGACCAGTTGCGCAAGAGTGGCTTGTCCCTGCCGCTGCTGGTGCGTTTCCCCGATATCCTGCAAGACCGCGTCCGTCAGCTGACCGGCGCATTCGATGCCAACATCGAGCGTCTGGAATACCAGAGCAAATACACCGCGCTGTACCCGATCAAGGTCAACCAGCAGGAAGCGGTGATCGAAAACATCATCGCCACCCAGAACGTTTCCATCGGTCTGGAAGCCGGCTCCAAGCCTGAGCTGCTGGCCGTGCTGGCGCTGGCGCCGAAGGGCGGCACCATCGTCTGCAACGGCTACAAGGACCGCGAGTTCATCCGACTGGCGCTGATGGGCCAGAAGCTCGGCCACAACGTGTTCATCGTGATCGAGAAAGAATCCGAAGTCGGTCTGGTGATCGAAGAAGCCGCCTCGCTGAAGGTCAAGCCGCAGGTCGGCCTGCGCGTGCGTCTGTCGTCGCTGGCGTCGTCGAAGTGGGCAGACACCGGTGGCGAGAAATCCAAGTTCGGCCTTTCGGCGGCGCAACTGCTGTCGGTGGTCGAGCGCTTCCGCGCGGCCGGCCTGGATCAGGGCATTCGTCTGCTGCACTTCCATATGGGTTCGCAGATCGCCAACCTCGCTGACTATCAGCACGGCTTCAAGGAAGCGATCCGTTACTACGGCGAGCTGCGCAATCTGGGTCTGCCGGTCGATCACATCGACGTCGGTGGCGGTCTGGGCGTCGACTACGACGGTACCCACTCGCGCAACGCCAGCTCGATCAACTACGACATGGATGATTACGCCGGTGTCGTGGTCGGCATGCTCAAGGAGTTCTGCGATGCGCAGGCCCTGCCGCATCCGCACATCTTCTCCGAAAGCGGCCGTTCGCTGACCGCCCACCACGCCATGCTGGTGGTGCAGGTGACCGACGTCGAAAAGCACAACGACGACGTGCCGCAGATCGAGAACAAGGAAGCGCTGCCGGAAACCGTGCAGTGGCTGGTTGACCTGCTCGGCCCGACCGACATCGAAATGGTCACCGAAACCTACTGGCGCGCCACCCACTACATGAGCGACGTGGCCGCCCAGTACGCCGACGGCAAACTGACCCTGGCCGAAAAAGCCCTGGCCGAGCAGTGCTACTTCGCGGTGTGCCGTCGCCTGCACAACTCGCTGAAGGCGCGTCAGCGTTCGCACCGTCAGGTACTGGACGAACTCAACGACAAGCTGGCCGACAAGTACATCTGCAACTTCTCGGTGTTCCAGAGCCTGCCGGACACCTGGGCGATCGATCAGGTCCTGCCGATCATCCCGCTGCACCGTCTCGACGAAGAGCCGCTGCGTCGTGCCGTTCTGCAAGACCTGACCTGCGACTCCGACGGCAAGATCAACCAGTACGTCGACGAGCAGAGCATCGAAACCAGCCTGCCAGTACACGCGCTGAACGAAGGCGAAGACTATCTGCTGGGCGTGTTCCTGGTCGGCGCCTATCAGGAAATCCTCGGCGACATGCACAACCTGTTCGGTGACACCGACTCGGTGAACATCTACCAGAACGCCGACGGCAGCGTGTACCACGCCGGCATTGAAACCCACGACACCATCGAAGACATGCTGCGTTACGTGCACTTGTCGCCGGAAGAGCTGATGACTCACTACCGCGACAAATGCGCCAGTGCCCGCATCAGCGCCAGCGAGCGCACCCAGTTCCTCGATGCCTTGCGCCTGGGCCTGACCCGATCCTCCTACCTGTCTTCCTGAAGCCCAGGTTCCGATTCCATCAGGTTGTCTGAAATTGTTCCGTGCACAGCGGACATTTCAGATGATCTGGTGAGACTCTTCTTTCTATATTCGCGAAATGACCTTCATCCAGGCGAGCAAAGTGATGTCGTCTGCTTTTCGCGTAGGTCATTTCCGAATTTGTACTTCGGCTCTCTACTCGGCCATGCCTCTCGGCGAGAATCCCCGGCCGCCCCTCCTGTAGAGAATCGCCCATGTTCGATCCAGCCTGCGAGCCGTCGTTTCGTCTCGATGTAGCGGGTCTGTCCGCCCCGCTTGAAGTCCTGGCATTCACGGGTAGCGAGGCCATCAGTGAGCCTTTTGCCTTCGAGATCGACTTGCTGGTCGATGATCCGCATCTGGATCTTGCGGGTCTTATGTATCGCTCGGCCCGCTTGTGTTTCGGGCCTTCGGGCAACGGTGTGCACGGGCAACTGCACAGCCTTGCCCAGCTTGAACAGGGGCACGGCGCCCGGTTGTGCCGGGCGCGGCTGGGGCCTCGGTTGAGCTGCCTGGGCCTGCGTTACAACCAGCGCATCTTCAGCGACCGCACAGCGCCGCAGATTCTTGATCAGGTGCTCAGGGAGCACGGAATCAATGGCCCCCGGCGCCGATTCGATCTGCAAGGTGTGTATCCGCCCCGCACCTTTTGCACCCAGTACGGCGAGTCGGATCTGCAGCTCGTACAGCGGTTGTGCGGGCAGGCGCGGATTCACTATCACTTCGAGCATGGTGTCAGGGGACATTGCCTGGTGTTCTGTGATGATCCGGCCAGGCTGCCGCGAGCGGGCGACTGGCGTTTCGATCGCGAGGGTAGCGGCCCGTCGCCGACAGTGCGCCGCTGGCAAACGAGCGAACATGACCACGCGCGCGGTGAAGGCTCGCAGCGCATCCGCACGGCACAGTGTTACTCCGATCAGGCAAACCTGCGCAGCGGTCAGTGGCTGGGGTTCTCGGGTCACCCCATTGCAGACGCCAACACTCGCTGGTTGTTGACCCGGATCGAGCACCGTGCGGATCCGTTGCTTGATCCGGCCTACAGCAATCGGATATTTGCCGCCGATCATCCTCCCGCCCCCCCGGCGTCCGCGCAATGCATGGGGAGTCGAATGCGCAGCCCGCAACGTGCCTGGGTCGTATCGGTCGAGGAACCGCAACCGGATCCCGTGCGCTCGGTTGCCGTGCAGTTTGACTGGCTCTATCAAGGAGAGGGCGCGAGTCCCAGCCACTGCTGGCTGCCGCTTGCCCCGGCGCTGGTTGATGCGCCGTCGACGCTTTTGCAGGAAGGTCTTGAGGTGGTGGTGAGCTTTCTGGAAGGCGATCCCGAGCAACCTGTGATCAGTGGCATCTTGCAGGTGCAGACAGTCGAGAAACGCATTGAGGATGAAGAACGATTGCCGCTGCCCGACCAGTTGGCAAGCGAAGGTCTGTCGCACTGGCTGAAAGCGGCCGAACCACTATTGCTGCTATGCCTGATCCCCGGGGGTGGCAGCTATCAACATTGCGCCGCATCAATATGCAGTTGCCGAGTAGTCGCCGGGCTCAAAACGAGCGACGGAAGATGAGCGGCGCGGCACCGGGACAGCGTGCGCAGTGGTTGTTGCTGGACATCGCACAGGCACCGCAGGCGGTGACTATCCTGCGGCAGGCATTTTCGGGTGTGCTCAGCCTGAAACTGTTCGACGGTACGGAGTTTCAGCCCGTGTGCGATCAGGGGCCGTTGTTGATCGACCTGCGCGAATGCCCGGCGCTATCGGCGTTGTGTCACACCGATCCACAGACCTGGTGCGGGCTGCTGTTGGGCAGCGATGCCACGAGCGAATCGCTGCGTGAGCATTTGCAACGGATGCTGACGGTTTCTGTCGGCCTGAATCATCGTGCGCTGCTCAATTATTACGACCGCCAGACTGCCAGCTATTTTTTCGACGCCTGCGATGCCCGCCAGCTGAGCTGCTGGCTCGGCCCGATCAGTTGGCTGCGCTGGTTCGGCGGTACCTGGGCCGACCGCGCGAGCGGCAGCCTGGGATGGCAGCAACTGCGCAATCCGGGACTGGACGTCGAACCGCTGAAGATTGAACAGGGGTTGACCCGTCATCAACGCGAGCACCTGCATCGCTGCCTGCTGGAACAACATGTCTGGCGCTGGAGCCAATCGACGGGAACCGATTACCGCATATTGTCCTCCTACCTTGAACAGGGCTTGACGCTGGGTTTCAGCGAGCGTGCCGTGCTGGACGACTGGTTGTGGCTACGCTTGCAGCATCCACGCGCAGAAGTGGCGCAACTGCCACAAGAATTGACCCAGCATGAGCGGCTCGAACATCTGCGTCGCCGCTGGCGGAACAACCAACCCTGATACGAGGTTTCGCGCGCATGGCCCATTTTTTACGGCGCTGGTTCGGCGCGATCCCCGCGGGTTTTCTGCTGTTGATTCTCAGTGGTTGTTCGCCGCTGAAAATGCTCAACGCTCTGACGCCGGAAGATTCCTTCGTCAAAACCGCGGGCATTGCCTATGGCGGCGACCCGCGTCAGCAGCTCGATGTCTACATGCCGCGCCACCTGCTCAAGGACGCCCCTGTGGTGGTGTTTTTCTATGGCGGCAGCTGGAACAGCGGCGCCCGCGATGATTACGGATTCGTCGGTGAGGCATTGGCATCACGCGGCATCGTGACGGTGGTGGCGGACTATCGGTTGTACCCTCAGGTTCGTTATCCACAATTTCTTGAGGACGGAGCCCTGGCGGTCGCGTGGACCAAGGCCCATATCCATGATTTTTCCGGTGACCCCCGGCGGCTGTACCTGATGGGACACAGTTCCGGGGCCTACAACGCGTCGATGCTGGCGCTGGACCCGCACCTGCTGGATGCGGTCGGGATGTCCCCGGCGGATCTCAGTGGCTGGATCGGACTGGCCGGCCCTTACGATTTTCTGCCGATCAAGAACCCTCAAGTGCGTCCGGTGTTTTTCTGGCCGGACTCACCGCCACAATCGCAGCCGATCCGGCATGTCAGCCCCGGCGCGCCCCCGGCACTGCTGATAGCGGCGAGTCGGGACAATCTGGTCGATCCGACCCGCAACACTGGCGGGCTGGCGCGCACACTGCGCGAGGCCGGCGTTCCGGTACAGGATCTTTATTATGCCCGGCCCAACCACGCGACACTGATTGCGACGCTGTCGAGGCCTTTGCGCTGGCTGGCGCCGGTTCTGGAACAGGTTGTCGGTTTTATCCGGCACACCCCGTCTCAGTGAGCGGCACCGTTGAACCAGCCATCGGTGCGCCGCAGCCACCACGCCAGTCCCCCGAGCGTCAGGCTGCGCAGCACCATGAACAACAGGAATGAAATCCACAGGCCGTGATTGCCCAGACCTTGCAGCGCCCAGGCAACAGGCAGCAGCAGGATCACGGTCGCCAGCATGCCGTTGCGCATTTCCCGGGCGCGGGTGGCACCGATGAACAGGCCGTCGAGCAAGTAGCTCCAGACCGCGATCAACGGCAGGACGGCCAGGTAGGGCAGGTAGATGAACGCGGTCTCGCGCACGCTCTGGATGTCGGTCTGCATTTCGATGAACAAATGGCCGGCCAACAGAAACAGCGCGGCAAAGCCCAGGCTGGCCAGCAACGACCAGCCGCCAGCGACTATCAGCGAGCGGCGCAGGGCCAGACGATCACGGGCGCCGATGGCGTGGCCGCACAGCGCTTCGACGGCGTGGGCCAGACCGTCCAGCGCGTGGGCGGTCAGCAGCAGGCCGTTGAGCAGCAGCGCGTTGGCCGCGACCGTGGCGTCGCCCAATCGTGCGCCTTGTACGGTGATCAGGAAAAACACCGATTGCAGGGCCAGGCTGCGAATGAAAATGTCACGGTTGACCGCCAGCAGCGGACGCCAGCTCTGCCAGAGTTTCAGGGCGGCCCAGGCAATGTGTCCGGGCCAGGTGCGCAATGCCTTGCGAGTCATCCACAGGCCGAGCAGGGCGCCGCTCCATTCGGCGATCACCGATGCGCGGGCCGAACCGACCACGCCCCAGTCCAGGCCGATCACGAACCACAGGTTGAGCACGATGTTGATCAGGTTGGTACTCAGCAGAATGGCCAGCGGCGCCCGGGCGTTCTGCGTGCCGAGGAACCAGCCGACCAGCGCATAACTGGCCAGCGCCGCCGGCAGCCCGAACAGCCGGGTGTGGAAGAAGTCGCGGGTCAGTTGATCCAGTTCCGCCGACGGTTGCATGAAGTGCAGCGCAACGCCGCTCAGCGGTACGCCCAGGGTTCCCAGCAGCAGCGCCAGCCCCATCGCCAGCAACAGGCCCTGAAGCAGAATCTGGCGCAAGGCCGCACCGTCGCTGCGTCCGGCGGCCTGCGCGGCGAAGCCGGTGGTGCCCATGCGCAGAAACCCCATGGCCCAGGCCAGAAAGGTGTACAGGCTGGCGCCTACCGCCACCGCGCCCAGTTGATGGGCGTGGGGCAGGTGACCGATGACGGTGCTGTCGACCAGCGCCACCAGCGGCACGGAAATGTTGGAGAGGATCATGGGGGCGGCGAGGGCCCAGACCCGGCGATGGGTCGGGCGGTCGCGCCAGTCGGCGATCAGGTTGGACATGCGGGCTCCTTGGGGAGCGGCATTGTAGCGGGAGGTGTCAGTGAATGATCCAGCTCAGCAGCCACAATCCCAGCAGCAACCAGATGATCCCGGCAATGATCGAGGCATTCATGAACGCGCGTATCGCCGACCACAGCAGCATCAGGCCGACGATCAGCGCGATGATGCTGATGATCGAGGTGTCCATGCCCAGCGCCTTCGACAGCCCGTCGACAAAGTTGCCGCCGGCGTTGCCCAGCAGATTGAACAGGCCGCTGAGGCCATCGACGATGAAGCGGATGATCGAGCCGAGCGCCTGGCCCAGCCATTCGAAAAAGCTTTCTACCTGCATGTCTGTTTCCTGATGAAAGAGCTGAGCCTTGGGCCGCAGCGGGTGCGGTCGAGTTCCCTGCAAGCATAGAGGGTTTTAACGGGCGACTGGCCCTTGCCTTCGCGCAGCTTCCCCCCGAAGCTATACGCCTTCAGGAGAGCCCGATGAACCTTGTTGAACTGACCGAACGCCTGCACGCCATTCGCGACCGCAATGACTGGCGGCAATTTCACAGCCCGAAAAACCTGGCCATGGCGGCCAGCGTGGAAATGTCCGAACTGGTGGAAATCTTCCAGTGGCTGACCGAAGACCAGTCCCGCCAATTGCCGGCGGACAAACTCGCCCACGCCGGGCAGGAAGTCGGCGACATCGTTCTCTATCTGTTGCTGCTGTGCAGCGAACTGGGGCTGGACATGAATGAAGTGGTGCGCAGCAAGCTCGCCGACAGCGAACGGCGGTTCAGCTGATGAGCGACCGTCATTTCGATCAGCTGGCGACCCGTTTCGCCGAAAAAATCTATGGTGGCGCCAAAGGCGCGATCCGCCTCGCGGTGCTGCAGGCCGACCTTGCCGAAGCCCTGCCGGATCGTCCTTTGCGGGTGCTGGACATCGGTGGCGGCCTGGGCCACATGTCGTTGTGGCTGGCCGAGCGCGGGCACCAGGTGACTTTCACCGAGCCGGCCGAACCGATGCTCGAAGGCGCACGCCAGCGCTTTGCCGAAGCCGGGCAAACCGCGACGTTCATTCAGGCGCCCTGGCAGGAACTGCTCGGTCAGCTCACCGAACCCTACGACCTGGTGCTGTGCCATGCGGTGCTTGAATGGCTGGCCGAGCCCCACGCGATCCTGCCGGTGCTGCATCAGTTGACCAAGCCCGGCGGCTGGCTGTCGCTGGCGTTCTACAACCGCGATGCGCTGATTTACCGGAACCTGCTCAAAGGCCATTTCAAGAAAATGCGCAAGAACGACATGGCCGGTGAAAAACAGAGCCTGACCCCGCAACAGCCGCTCGACCCTCGCGAGCTGGCGACGCAACTCGCCGGGTTGTGGCAGGTCGAAACTCAGAGCGGGGTGCGGGTTTTCCACGATTACATGCCAGTGGAATTCCAGGCCCGCGCCGAGTTGATTGATTTGCTCGAGATGGAACTCGCCCACCGTCGTCACCCAAGCTTCGCCGGGCTTGGGCGCTACTTGCACTGGATCTGCCGGCCGATCTGATCGGAGCGAGAAATGAAAGGTCATTCAGGGTTACTGCTGATCTGTCTGGGATTGGCCGCGTGCCAGGGCAGCAACCCTTACGTGGCGCAGTCGCGGCCATTGCCGCCGGCGCCGCCGCAAGCGGCGACCACCTTCGACCGCAGCGCTTATCCCGCGCCGCCACGGGATTACGGGCGCTACCGCAGCTGGGCGTGGCTCAACGGTCAATTGCCGCCGGGCACGGCGTGGGCGGATTCGGCGCAAATGGCCGAAGCCGTCAGCAGTGCGCTGGATCAGCGCGGCTTGCGCCCGCTGCATGACAATCGTCCGGCCGATCTGCTGGTCAGTGCCCACCTGAGTCTGGAAACCCGCCTGCGCCAGGTGCAGGACGATTACGGTTACTACGGCGGCGGCTACGGTGGTTATGACCGTTATGGCCGCGGTTACGGGATGTACAACACGGTGCCGATCGTTCGGACCTATCAGGAACAGGTCGTGGTGGTGCGGGTCGATCTGTTCGACGCCGGCAGCGGTCAGCCGGTCTGGAGCGCCAGCGCTGAAACCGGCACCCAGGGCAATCAGAGTGATCGCACCGATGCGATCCGGGAGGCTGTCGAAAAGGCCATGTCGGCGTATCCTCCCGGTTAGCTTCCTGCCAAAGAGAAGCTCCCTCAGGTTCATGTCTTCCACCGGAGAAAAACCATGTTCCGCCGTCTCGCTTTACTGGCCGTGGCCGCCCTGCTCAGTGCCTGCGCCGCCAACCAGGTCAATCATGACTTCGACGCCAGCCGCGACTTTGCCGCCTACCGCAGCTGGAGCTGGAAAGACCCCGCCCTGCAATACCGCCCCGATGATCCACGGATCAAGAGCGATCTGACCGAACAACGCATCCGTCAGGCCGTCGCCGACCAACTGGATCAGCGTGGCCTGCGCCCGGCCGCCTCGGGTGCCCGAGGCGATCTGAATGTGCAGACCTACCTGATCGTCGAGGACCGTCAGCAACAGGTGACCACCAACTACGGCGGCGGTTGGGGTGGTCCGTGGAATGGGTACTGGGGCGCACCGATGTACAACGAAACCCGCAACATCACCTACAAGGTGGCGACCATTCAGGTTGATCTGCTCGACGGCAAGGACGGCAAACTGGTGTGGCGCGGCAGCGACGAGCAAATGCTCAGCCGCACGCCGAACCCGGCGGATCGCAGCAATGCCATCCGCGAGACCGTGGCGCGGATCCTGTCCAACTATCCACCGCGCTGAGTCTGTTGCAAAACAACGGGAGCCCATGGCTCCCGTTTTTTATGGGCCGGTGAAACTGGCGCGTTGCCAGCAGTGTCGGTGCGGCGCGTCTACACTCAAATCCACCAATGGAGGTTGCGCCCGGCCGTGCGCCGGCAAAGGAGTGCGCCATGTCGCGTCATCCGCAGTGCGGTGGGCCAGCCCGGCAGCGGGGGGCCATCGGCCTGATGGCGGCCGCCACGCTCAGCCTGGCGCTGGTGTTGATGCTGCTGGTGGTGGACACCGGCCGTCTGTACATGGAACAACGCAAACTGCAGCGCCTGGTGGACACCGCCGCCCTCGAAGCCGTCAGCCGTGGCGGCAACTGCCTGCCGGGCCTCACCGCCGCCAGTTACGCGGGGCAAAGTGCAACGCGCAACGGGTTTGTCGCCGATGCCAACAACGTCCTTGTGGTCGATTGCGGAGCCCTGGTAACTGCCGCCACCGGCCTGCGTACGTTCACGGTGAATGCCACGCAATCGGACGCGGTCAAGGTTGCGGCCAATCGCACGGTGACCAGCAGTTTCGCCGGCGGTGTGCAGGCGCTGTTCAGTGGCACTCCGGTCCGTCTCAACACCGTGCTTTACGCTTCGGCAGTGGCGGCCAAACCCAAGCCGACCGTCGCTCAATTGAACATCCGCAGTAACCTGGCCAGCATCGACACCGCGCAATCGAACATCCTCAATCCGCTGTTTTCCGGGCTGCTCGGTGGTAACGTCAATCTGACCGCCCTGGGCTGGACCGGCCTGCTCAACACCGACATCAACCTGCTCAGCTACCTGAATCAACTGGCGATCAACCTCAACGTCGCCGCCGGCAATTACACCCAGTTGCTCAACACCCAGGCCACGGTGACCCAATTGATCCAGGCCGCGATTACGGCGGTGCAGCTCAACGGCGCCACCGCTGAAGTGATTACTGCGCTGGGCCAGCTGCAAGTGGCGGCGATCAATGCCGCGCCGGTAAAGCTCGGCGACATCCTGCAATTGCAGACCGGCACCACGGCCGCCGGGCTGGATGCCAATCTGCAGTTGCTGCAACTGGTCCAGGGCGTGATTCAACTGGCCAACAGCAAGAGTGCGGTGGCCGCGACCCTGCCGATCAGCGTGTTGGGACTGGCGAATGTCACGGTGCGGGTCAAGGTCATCGAGCCGCCACAGTTTTCCGCCATCGGTGATCCGGCGCTGGCCAAGGCCAATCCCACCGGGCCGAACCGGATTTATGTACGTACCGCGCAGATTCGCACACTGCTTTCAGTGAATCTGCCGGTGCTGTCCGGGGTGACCGGGTTGGCCAATGCGGTACTCGGGCTGGTTGGTACGCTGACACCGACGCTCAATGCACTGTTGAGCCTCAATCTGGTCGCCACACTGAATTCGGTCGGCTGCCTGCTCGGGGCCGGTTGTGAGCAACTGGACCCGCAGCTGTTGCCCTCGCCGCAAATCGACATCAGCCTGGATGCCGGCGGCGCCATCAGTTACGTCACCGACTACAGTTGCCCGACCGGCAACACCGGCACCAAAAGCCTGACGGCCCGCACCACCACCTCGATTGCCGACCTCAAGCTGGGCAAGATCGACCCGACCAACGCGTTTTCATCCTCTGCCGAACCCACGGTCACACCGTTGCCGCTGGTGGATCTGGGCACGGTGACCTGTCACAAGATCTTGGGGATCGGCAGCTGTGACCCGAGCACTCACGTGCCATACGGCGCCGGCGGCATCGCGATCATGGTCAACACCAGCGTGGCGCAGAACACCCAGAACCTGGTGTTTTCCAGCGGCAATCCGTTCGCCACACCGCCCAACCTGAAACTGCCGCCGAGCGTGATTGCCGCCGCGCCCTCAAGCAACATCGTCAACAGCCTGGCAAGCACCCTGGCCGGGATCAATCTGATCGTCTACAAACCACAGGGCAGCAACCCGTTGGGGGCAATCGTCACTGGCGTCGCCAGTTTGATCAGCGATGTCACGACGATCCTGCAACCGCTGATCACCAACCTGGTGAGTCCGCTGCTGGATCCGCTGCTCAACAATTTGCTCAAAGGGCTGGGGATCAACCTGATGGACGTCGACGTCGGCGCCAACATGACCTGCGGCCAGACCGGCAAGGCCTATCTGGTGATCTAGTCGTCGGCGGCGATCGGCAATTCGATGCAGAACCGCGCACCGTCCGCCGAGTTGCGCACGCTCAAGTGACCGCCCATGTTCTCGATGATCCCGTAACTCACCGACAACCCCAGACCGGTGCCGACCCCCACCGGTTTGGTGGTGAAGAACGGTTCGAAAATCCGCTCCAGCAGACGCGGGTCGATACCGCCGCCATTGTCCTCGACCCACAGTCGCACCTTCTGCTCGTCGCGTTCGGCGTAGATCGAAATCCACGGTTTGAACGTTGAGTCGGACTCGCGTTTGCCCAGCAGCGCATCCCGGGCGTTGACCATCAGGTTGATCAGCACCTGCTCAAGCTGATCGACATACCCGCGCACCTGAACCTCGAACGCGGTTTCACTGATGCGCAAATCCACGCCTTTGCCGCGCATGCCTTCGGCCAGCAGCGACAGCGTGCCTTCGATGGCGCTGGCCGGGTTGAACAGCTGCTGCTCGATCTCGGAGCGGCGACCGAACACCCGCATGTGATCCACCACTTTCGCGGCGCGCTGGACCTGCGCGTCGATGCGGTTGAGTTTGTCGGTCAGGTAATCGATCTGCACATCGCCGTTGCTCAGGCGCTTCTGCACGTTGACGATGGCCATGCGCATGACGTTCAGCGGCTGATTGATTTCGTGGGCCAGACCGGTGGCCATCTCGCCGAGGGTGGCCATTTTTGCGCTTTGCGTGAGTTGCTGCTGGGAGCGGCGGACTTCGGTGTTGTCGCGGCCAACGGCTTGTACTTCGATCAGTTTCCCGTGCTCATCGAACACGCCGCGATCCGACCACACCCACCACGCGTGCTCGCGTCCCGGCAATTGCAGATTGATTTCCGCGGTGCTGACGGGGGATTGCGGGGTCAACTGCGCCAGGCGCTCAACGAAGGCCGCGCGCTGAACGTCGGACATCCAGCTGCCCAGATCGATGCCCGGCAGGGCTTCGGGGGTGCATTCCAGATACGTCGCCAGCGGCCGGTTGCCGAACGTCAGGATCAGGTCCGGGCGATAGCGGCAGATCATCGCCGGCGAGTCCTCGACCAGAATCCGGTAGCGTTCCTCACTCTGCTTGACCTGCTCGGCGGCCAGCGTCGCGTCGGTAACGTCCAGCCATAAACCGACGGCCTCCACCGGCAGGCCCAGGTCATTGCGCAACAACCGGGCTTCATCGAGCAGCCAGTGGTAATTGCCGTGAATGTCGCGCAGGCGATAGCGGGCGCGCACCGAGCCTTCGCGCAGCAGTTGCCGGGTGCGCTCGAAATACAGGGCCCGGTCATCCGGGTGAATCCGCTCCGCCAGCGCGCTGGCGTCGCAGTCTTCCAGGCTCCAGCCCAGCAGCGGTTGCAGGCTGGCGCTGAAAAACGCCGGCAGCAAGGCGCCTTCGACGTAGTGCTGGACGTAAATCACCGCCGGCGAACTGGCGATCAGGTTGTCCAGCCGCGCATGGGCGGCGGCGGCCAGTTGCTGTTGGTTCTTGATGTCGCTGATGTCGAGCATGAAGCCCACCAGCCGTCGATGCTCGCCGGTGCCGGTGACCTGCCCCTGAAGGCGATACCACGTCGGATTCTGGCTGGCATCGTGAGGATGCAGGCGCACGCACAGGTCGAGGATTTCCCCGTGCAGTTGCAAGGCTTGCAGGCGGCTGCGGACTTCTTCGCGATCGGCGGGATGGATCAGCGTCAGCCAGGTGTCGAGCATCAGAGTCGTGCTGTCCTGTTGCAGAGTGGCGGCCAGCGTCGGGGCCAGTTGAATCTGCTCGCTGCTGCTGATTTCCCACCAGCCTGTGCCGAGCAGCGTCTGCAACGACTCCAGCCGTTCCAGTTGCAGTTGATGCTTTTGTTCGCGCAAACGACCGAGCAGGGGGCCGGCCAGTGCGCCTGCCAACATCAGCCAGTCGCGGTCGGTCAGATAAGGCGCAGTCTTGTCCACCGCGTAAAAACCGCAGAGCAGCCACGCCATCACGCCTCGATCATCGCTATAGGGCACGGCAAAACCTTCGGCATTGCCGAACAGGCCCTGGACCCGCGAGTGTTCGTACTGGCCGTAATGCGCACCCAGGCGCTGCGGGCCAATGCCATTGAGACTGTCGAGCGGCGTGCCCAGACGCTGGCTGTCGTGCCACAGCGCCGGTGCGTCATGGGCGTGGAATTGCTGATGGATCTGCCAGCCCTGTTCCTGTTCATCGAGCAGGGCGAGTGCCAGGCACGGAATCTGCCAACGCTGGGCGATGACCTGCAATTGTTCGCTGACAAGCATCGGCAACCGGCCAAGGCTGCAGCTGCGCAACTGCTTGCTGATCTGCTCGGCAAGCATGTGGCACGCCTCGCGCTGATGCGCTTGCTGGCGTTCGGACAACAGGTCGGCAATGTCGATCAGTTGCAGCAGCCAGCCATTGCCCAGCGGCTGGACCCAGCCGCGCAGGTGCAAGGTCTGGTCGCCCAGGGCGGGGAAGTCCAGGTCCAGCAGTTGGCCTTGCCAGTCCTGCGGCCGGCCCTCGATGGCCAGCGTGCTGCGCGCCAGCAGGTAGTCGTGCAACGGCAACGGATTTTCGCGAGGCGTCTGTTGTGCCAGCAGCAGGCGCAGCGGGCCGGCCACTTGCAACACGCCGCCTTCGCTGTCGAGGTGGATGTGCAGGCCCGTCAGCGGGGTGCCGAGCATGTCCGGCATATCGCTGGCGACCATGCTCCGCTTCAGCAGGCGGCCGAGCAGGTTGTCACCCGGGGTCAAAATTTCAGGCTCGAAATGGCGGTCAGGTTCGTTGGCAGGCTGGGGACAGCGCCGACACCCGGCAACACCAGAAACGGGATGACCCGATTGAGTTTGCTCACCGGGTAATTGACGCTGACGGTGAGCGTGCCCTGAGCCGCGTCATAGACGGTTGACGTGTCCGTGCCGACCACCACGTTCAGCGATGTCGGCAGCACCGACAATTGCTGGGTCAACGCGGCATTCGCGGTGCTGACCAGCACCGTCGAATAGTTGGGAAGCGCGGGATCGACCGCCACGGCGCGGCGGATGGCTTCGGCGGTGACCTGATTGAACGTCTGCATCAGCACAAACGGCAGGCTGTAACTGACCAGGCCATAAAACACCGCGAAAAAGATCACGAACACCAGGGCGAACTCGATCGCCACCGCACCTTTTTGCGCCTTCCGAGAGCCGGTTTTCATCCGTGCGTCTACCCTGACAGTCACTGCGTAGTATCAGCATAGAATCATTCAGCAAAAACGGACGGTTTTTACCGGATGCAAAGTCTTGTCCTTCTGATCTGGTTGACGGCGTGTGCGGCCCAGGATGCCCGGCAACGAAGGATTGCCAACGTCCTGACGCTGGGTGTCGGCACGCTGGCGCTGGTCTACCTGTTGTCTTTCGGTACCACCTGGATAGGCGCCGACGCGGGGCAGGGCGGCTGGGCCTGTGTCGTGGCGCTTGCGTTCACGCTGCCGGGGTATTTCATGGGCCGAATGGGCGCCGGCGATGTGAAATTAATGACAGCTCTTGGTCTTGCGACGGACGGCGTCTCGCTGCTGGGGATATTTATCGGAGCAGGTGCCGCGAGCGTGGTCTGGATTCTGCTGGCGCCAAGACTCTGGCTGCATATGAGTCAAGGGCTTAGGGAACGTCTTCGATATATGGGTCCATCCATGTCAAAAAAGCTGCCATTTGCGCCGTTCGTGCTGATCGGCTTTGTGCTTGCACTGCCTTGGATCCATTAGTCGCCGAGCGCCACTAGTCTTATGTACATAGTCGGAAAGTGGGTCTACTTTCAAAGTAACTGGTTACACAGCCAACGGCTGACAGTACAGGAATGGTCAGTTTTGGCCCGGGCATGGAGTGGCACGTGAACAAGCTTACATCTGCGGTAAAAGTCCTCGTTGTCGATGATCAGCCTCTGATCGTCGAAGAGCTCTGTGAATTTCTCGAGAGCAGCGGCTACCGCTGTGTGCCGTGCGAGTCCAGCAAAGAGGCGATCGAGCGTTTTACGGGCGACACCGCGATCGGGCTGGTGCTGTGCGATCTGCACATGCCGGACATGGACGGCATTCAACTGGTGCAGGAACTGCAGCGGTTGGCCGGCAAGCACCGGGCATTTGAAGCCATCATGCTCACCGGCCGCGCCGACAAGCAGGACGTGATCAAGGCCTTGCGCGCCGGGATTGCCGACTACTACCAGAAACCGGTCAATCTGGATGAATTGCTCGAAGGCCTGCAACGCCAGGAAGCGGTGCTGCAGGAACGGCAGAAAACCCTGCAACTGGGGCACCTGAATCAGAAACTTCAGGACTTGTCGTCGTCCATCGATGATCTTTATCAGGACCTGGACAAGGTGCGTCGCGGGCCGGCGCCCGTCAGCGACGAAGCCACGCATGAGGCCGGCGAACTGGAGATCCCGGCGATCTTCAATCAGCTGTCACCACGGCAACTGGACGTGGCGCGCCTGGTGGGCAAGGGGCAGACCAATTATCAGATTGCCTGTGAGCTGGGTATTACCGAAAACACGGTGAAACTCTACGTTTCGCAGGTGTTGCGCCTGACCCACATGCATAACCGCACGCAGTTGGCGCTGGCGTTATCGCCGGGCAATTCCGGTTTGCGTCAGCGGGTGACCGCACACTGAGACAGATTGCCGGGTAAGCGCTTTACCCGGCATTCACCTTCGGCTTGGGAAACAGGTTGTCGAGGGTTTCCAGCAGCCGCACGTGATAGATCGGCTTTCGGAACAGGTCCAGCACCTGCAACCGCAGCATGTCGCTCACATCCTCCATGTCCGCATGCCCCGACGTCACGATCACTGGCAGATGCTGGCGTGAGGTGTGTTCGCGCAAGCGTTTGATCAGCGACATGCCGCTTTCCTCCGGCATGCGCAGATCGGTGATCACCAGGGCGATATCGGGATGACGGGTCAGATGATGCAGGGCGAGTTTGACCGAGGTCGCGGTATGGCAGACGAAGCCTTCACCCTCCAGCAACTCCGCCAACTCCAGCAACGCGTCCTCTTCGTCGTCAACCAGAAGCAACTGTTGGCGTGGGGAAGAAGACACGTTCATGGGCAGTACCTGAAAGCTGAATGGAAGACCGAGTGTAGCGGAACATCAGCAAGGTGCTGGCAGGACCGAGCTGTCGATTACGGAACGGTTGGCCGGGTCTGCGTAGCGCCGCCCAGCGACACCAGAATGTTGTTGAAGATCGCCAGCATGCGATCACCCAGCGGGGTGACGAAGGTCACGACCACCACGGCGACCATGGCCACGACGATGGCGTATTCGATTGCCGAAGCACCGTCTTCACGTTTGTAGAACAGCAGGGCTCTGGCCATTAAATAATCAACGATCATTCGAAACATGTGCCCACTCCTTTGCGCTCCTGGCGCCGATGTAACAGCAGCGGCAAAGCGTTCGCCGTGCCATTTGAGCATTGTCAACAAACCCCCGCCCAACAACTGTAAGAACGGATTAGTCATAAAGGATTAGTCGCTTCGTCACGCCCGATATTTCGACTGTTAATTGGCCAAGACCCATACTTTCGTGGGTTATTTGCCTGTCAGTAATGGCGCTTTGGCTTGTTTCAGCTAGCGTGGAAATAGCGAAATAGTTGGATGTTCACAGCTGCCTGATTGCGATGTTCCCTGGTTAGGAAGTGCGGGCTGGTAGTGCAGCAGGAAAGGGAGAGCCGTCATGAACAGTCGTGTCACCATGGGCCTTGCAGCGGTGCTTTTACTGGGGGCCATCGTTGTCGGATATTGGGGGCTGGTGCTCAGCCGCCAACCCGCTCCGGTTGCAGAGGCGCCCGCGCCTGCGGTGGTCACCGTCGAAAAAACCGTCGCTGCCGCCGAAGACCAGACCCGCCAGCCCGTCGTCGTGCTGGTACACGACGTCCCGCCATTCACCCCCCTCACGGCCGCCGACCTGGCCGTTGAAAAACTGCTCAGCGCCCCCGCCGGCAGCCTCGGCACAATCGAACAGGCCGTGGGCCGCACGCCGTGGCGCCACCTGAGTGCCGGCACCTGGCTCAATGAAGAAAGCTTCGAAGCCGGCGGCACACTGGCACGGATGATCCACAGTGATGAGCGCGCGCTGGCGGTGTCGGTCGATGAGGTGATCGGCGCCGCCGGGCAGTTGATCCCCGGGGATTACGTCGACGTGCTGTTGTTCCTGCGCCAGGACGCCAGCAACCCGCAGCAGTCGGCACAGATTGTGGTGCCGGCCATGCGCGTGCTGGGTGTCGGCGAACAGTACGGCCTGACCAACGACGGTCAGCCATCCGCTCCCGCCATGAGTGCCGACGACAAGATCAAACAGGACCAGCGCCGACTCACCGCGCGCACCGTGGTGCTGGCGGTGCCTGAACAATTGTTGAGTCGAATGATGCTTGCCACCCAGGTCGGCACGTTGCGCCTGGCCGTGCGCAGCAGTGAAGAGCAGCGCCTGGCCAAGTATTGGGCCGGCGAACGTCAGGCGCCGGACAAACTGGTGGCCGCCAACAGCCAGCTCTTCCAGTTCACTCAACTGGCGCTGGGGACGGCGCCGAAAGCTGCGCCCGGTGGCGACCACAGCGGTGCGATACGACCTGCGGTGGAAGTGATTCGCGGCAATCAGACCAACCAACAAAACCCATGACTGAGCAAGGATCCAAGTGCATGCAGAGTCGTTCCTGGCCGACCTTCAATCCCGTGCTCCGGGCCTTGCTGCTGATGGGACTGTCAATCAATGCCGCACACGCTGCCACCGGCAACTGCGCGGCCCTCGGGCGCTTGCCGCCGGTGATCGAAATCAACGAAGGCTGGCAACAGGACATGCAGTCACCGGTGGCGATCACACGCCTGGCCATCGGCGATCCGAAAATCGCCGATGTGCATGCAAACGGCAATTCGTCGTTCCTGCTCACTGCTGTGGCGCCGGGCGCTACCAGTCTCATGGTCTGGACCGGCTGCTCCAGCGAGCCACGCCAGAGCATGGTGTTCGTCAAGGGCGCCGCCACTTCGGCCCTTACCAGCACCGGTGCGCTGCCGTCGGATGATGCGCTGTTGCCCTCGCAGGTGCAGACCGACATTCGCTTCGTCGAAGTCAGCCGCACCAAGCTCAAACAGGCCTCGGCTTCGCTGATCGGCACCCGCGGCAATTTCCTGTTCGGCTCGCCGGGCACTCTGCCTCCCATCGACGGCGTCCCGCAACCGCGACTGCCGGTGGACAACTCGCTGTTCAACTTCTCGTGGATCGGCGGCAAGACCATGGCGATCATCAATGCCCTCGAAGGCAGCGGTTTCGCCTACACCCTGGCGCGGCCAAGCCTGGTGGCCCTCAACGGGCAGAGCGCAAGCTTCCTCGCGGGCGGGCAGATTCCGATTCCGGTGCCCAGTTCCGGCAGCGATAACGTGTCCATCGAATACAAGGAATTCGGCATCCGCCTGACCCTGACGCCCACCATCATCAGCCACGATCGCATCGCCCTGAAAGTGGCGCCGGAAGTCAGCGAACTGGATTTCAGCAACGCGGTGAACATCGCCGGCACCACGGTGCCGGCCTTGACCATCCGCCGCACCGACACCAGCATTTCCCTCGCCGATGGCGAGAGTTTTGTCATCAGCGGTCTGATCAGCACCACCAACAGTTCCCAGGTCGACAAGTTTCCGGGGCTGGGCGATATCCCGGTGCTCGGGGCCTTTTTCAAAAGCTCGCAGATCAAGCGCGAAGAGCGCGAGCTGCTGATGATCGTTACTCCGCACCTGGTACGTCCGCTCTCGGCGGAGGCACAGCTGCCATCGTTGCCGGGTGAAAAACTGCGCAACTACGACCCGAATTTCTATCGCATGTTCTTCCTGGAAAACGGCAACTTCGACAAGCGCAGCGGGTTGTCCCAATGAGCCAGAGCCTGAGTCAGACCTTTCTCGCCATCACCCGCAACAGCACTGATCTTGAGTGGCTGCAAAGCGCCCTCGCGCCGTTGGGTCAGGTGGTCAGTGCCGGCGGCGGCAGCCTCGATGAATTGCTCGCGCTGGTGGACGTTACCTTCGCCAGCCTGGTATTCGTCGGTCTCGACCGCGAACACGTGGTGGCCCAGAGCGCGCTGATCGAAGGTGCGCTGGAGGCCAAACCGATGCTGGCGATCGTCGCTCTCGGGGACGGCATGGACAACCAGCTTGTGCTCAATGCGATGCGCGCCGGGGCCCGGGATTTCGTCGCCTACGGTTCGCGCTCCAGCGAAGTGGCCGGCCTGGTGCGCCGCTTGAGCAAACGCCTGCCGCCGGTGACGCACAACACGCAACTGGGCGGCCTGACGGTTTTGTACGGTGTGCAGAGCAGTTCCGACGGCGCGTTACTGGCTAACCATATGGCGCTGGTGGTGCAAAAAAGCGGGCAGCAGACGCTGCTGCTGGACCTCGGGCTGCCCCGTGGTGACAGCCTGGCGTTGCTGGGGCTGGAGAGTTCGTTCCACTTCGGCGATGCCTTGCGCCACCTGCGCAGGCTCGACGCCACGTTGATCGACAGTGCGTTCACCAGTGCCGAAGCGGGGCTGCGGATTCTGGCGTACGCCGACAACGACGAGCCACTGGAAAGCACCAGCGCCGCCGAGCTGTTCATGTTGCTCAGCGCCTTGCGCCAGCACTTCCAGCACATCGTCGTGAACCTCACCGGCCAGCCTGACAGTGAGGCCCTGCGTACCTTTGTCAGCCATTGCGACAAGTTGATCTGGTACACCGACCAGAGCGTTCTCGATTGCCGGCGCAATCTGGCGGTGTTCAATCTGTGGCGGGAAAAAGGCATGAAGCTCGATCACGGACGGCTGTTGGTCGACCGTTATCTGAGCAACGTTGCGCCGGATGCGGACACCCTCGGCAAGACCTTCAACCTGGAAGTGATCGCGGTGCTGGCCTTGAGTCCGGAGCTGCGCATGAACGCCAAGAACCAGGGCGTCAGTCTGTTCGAACTGGCCCCCCGGGAAAAACTCACCCAGAGCTTGCGGGTGCTTGGCGAACGGCTGGCCAAGCGCTCCGAAGGTCTGGCCAAACCCAAGGTCACCTGGTTCGACCGGTTGCGAGGCACCTCATGAGCCCGGAAAAACTCTTCGGTGCGCCGGCGCGCGGCCACTCGGGCAACACCGATCACGAAGGCCTGAAACTGGTCCTGCATCGCTACATCATCGATGCCATCGAGGAGTCCGGGAAAAACCTGCTGGAAGGTTCGCGGCAGTTGCTGGCGCAATTCGTCACCGACAAGGTCGCCGAATACATCGCCCGTCTGCACCTGGCGATTTCACGTTACGAGATGGAGCGGCTGGCGGAAGAAATTGTCGATGAGCTGACCGGGTTCGGCCCGCTGGAAGTGTTGCTGCGCGACACCGCCGTGACCGAAATCCTGGTCAACGGCCCGCACCGGGTGTTCGTCGAGCGCGATGGCGTACTGCACCAGAGTGACTTGCGCTTTATCGATTCTCATCACGTTGAACGGGTCATGCAGCGCATTCTCGCGCCGCTCGGGCGCCGGCTGGACGAGTCTTCGCCGATGGTCGATGCGCGCCTGCCCGACGGCAGCCGGGTCAACGCGATCATCCCGCCGATCGCCCTCGACGGCCCCTGTCTGTCGATTCGAAAATTCCGCAAGGACATGCTCAAGAGCAGCGACCTGATCGCCATGCAGACCATCGACCTGCCGATTTTCGAGTGCTTTCAGGAGGCCGTGGGCAAGCGCTGCAACATCCTGATCAGCGGCGGCACGGGCACCGGCAAGACCACGCTGCTGAATATCCTCAGCCAGTTGATCAATCCCCACGAACGACTGGTGACCATCGAAGACGTTGCCGAATTGCAACTCGGCCATCCGCATGTGGTGCGCCTGGAAACCCGGCCGCCGAATGCCGAAGGTCATGGCGAGGTCAAGGCCAGCGACCTGATCCGCAACGCCCTGAGGATGCGTCCCGACCGGATCATTCTTGGCGAGATCCGTGGCGTCGAAGTGCTCGACGTGCTCACGGCGATGAATACCGGTCACGACGGTTCGATGAGCACCGTCCACGCCAACAACGCCCAGGATGCGTTGCTGCGTCTGGAAACCCTGGTCGGTCTGACCGGGCGCACGGTTGCCGAACGCACCCTGCGGCAGATGATTTGCGCGGCGCTCGACGTGATCATCCAGTTGACCCGCATGCCCGACGGCCGGCGCTGTGTCAGTGAGGTGGTGGAAGTGGTCGGCGTGCGTGAAGACGTCTACGTCACCAACACCCTGTTCCGTCTGGATCGACGCACCGGTTTCGGCTTCCTGCGCGAGGCGGTCAACCCGGCCGGCGACAAGTTGCGGCACGAGTCGAGTCTGGGCTGAGCGCATGGAGCCTTCGTCATGATCGGACCGGTGATCCTGATCGTCCTCTGCCTGCTGTTGCTGGGGCTGTCGATTCGCCTGTTCCTGCAGGGTGTGCGCAAGACTGCCAACGAACGGGTGCTCTCTCGCCTCGCCGCCGGGCAAACCCAGAGCGTTGCCGAAAAAACTTCGTGGACCGGGCTGGAGCGGATGTTTCTGCGTGCAGGTCTCGGCCGGCCGAGCGAACGTTTCGGGCTCTGGCTGTCATTGTGGGTCGTGGCCATGATGCTGGGTTATCTGCTGGCCGACTGGATCGGTCTTTTGGTGCTGATACTGGCGCCGCCGCTGATTCTGCGGTTGTACATCGCGTGGCTGTATCGTCGCCGGCTCAATCGGATGATCGAACAGTTGCCGCAATTGCTCGATCACACCGTGCGCAGCCTCAAGTCCGGCCGGACCCTGACCGATGCGGTGATGGGCGGCATCGAAACCAGTGAGGATCCGCTGAAATCCGCGATGGGCCGGGTGCAGCGCAACGTGCAGTTGGGGGTAAACCTGCCGGACGCGGTCAGCGATTTCGCCGAGCTCTACGAGCAGGACGAACTGCGCATGTTCGCCCTGGGCCTGAAGGTCAATCATCGCTACGGCGGCAACGCCAGCGAGTTGCTGGAGAACCTGATCAAACTGATTCGCGAACGCGACCAGGGTGCCCGACAACTGCGCGCGCTGACCGGCGAAACCCGGATGACCGCGTGGGTACTCGGATCGCTGCCGGTGATTCTGGTCAGTTACTTCATGCTGACCAATCCCGGTTACATGCTCGGCATGTGGAACGACTCCGGCGGTCGAACCATGCTGATTGTCGCAGTGGTGTTGCAGGTCAGCGGTTGCCTGACGCTTTGGCGCATGTTGAGGAGTGTCTGACATGCTGATGCTGGCCAGTCTTATGTTGTTGCTCGGGGCACTGCTGCTGGTCGGCAATCACCTGCTGACCGAGCGCCGTCGGGTACGTCAGGTCAACCAGCGTCTGCAGGGGCACCTGTTGCGCGAAAACCGCTTCGGCAACTGGTTGCGCGCACTGGGCAGCAGCCGGTTCGGCCAGCGTTCGGTGAGCATCGACAGTGAAACCCAGACCCTGCTCAGCCGGCTCGGCTGGCGTCGGGCCAGCGAGCGCTCGCTGTTTGCCGCTTGCCAGATCGGCACGCCATTGCTGACATTGGGGCTGGGCCTGTTTCTCAAGGAAGTGTTTTTCCCCCTTGCACCCAACGGCTGGCTGGTGCCGATGATCGCCACCGGCGTCGGCTATCTGCTGCCCAAGCGTCTGTTGGCGTATGCCGCTGCCCGTCGGCAGAAAATCATTGCAGTGGAAGTGTCGACGTTCATTCCGCTGCTGCGGATCCTGTTCGAATCCGGCATGGCCGTCGAGCAAGCCTTGCGGGTGCTCAGCACCGAAGGGCAAAAGCTGCTGCCGGAACTGACCAGCGAACTGCGCCTGATTCTGGCCCGTGTCGACTCGGGTCTGGAGCTCGGACAAGAGTTGAACAAGGCGGCCGTGCTGCTGGCAGTGGATGAGTTCACCGACACCTGCGTGATCCTGCAACAACTGATTCAGCAGGGCGGCGGCGCGATGAAATCGCTGCTGGCGCTCAAGCAGCTGCTCGATGACCGACGGCTGACACGCTTGCAGGAGTACATCTCGAAGATGTCGGCGAAGATGTCGGTGGTCATGATGCTGCTGCTTTTTCCGGCCTTGCTGATCGTTCTGGCAGGTCCCGGTTTCACGGCAATCACCCGGGCGTTTGCGTCCTGACAATGACAATGACAATGACAATGGCGATGGAGAGCGATGGATGAAAGCACTGATGGTCGTGGCAAGCCTGTTGCTGCTTGGCGGTTGCGCAACGGACGGTCAGGCGCCGTGGACGACAATGCTGGCGCCGGCCAGTTGCAGCAAGTTGAGTTCCGAACAGGAACTGTCGCTGAACCTGGCCGATGATCTGGTCAACGACGGCAAGCTGCACGCCAGCCTGGCCAACCTGCAGGGCCTGCCCGACAACCTCGTCGAGGTGCGGCTGCGCAAGGCCAAGGTCTATCGCCTGCTGGGGCGCAGCGAAGCCGAGCCGTTGTATCGCAGCCTGCTCGGCACCTGCCTGAACGCCGACGCCGAACATGGCCTGGGTCAGTTGTACGCCGCCCGTGGTGACAACGGTCAGGCGCAGGCCCATCTGCAACGGGCGGCGCGGCTGGCGCCGACCAATGAAAACATTCGCAACGATCTGGGCGTGGTGTACCTCAATCAGCTGCGGCTCGAGGACGCTCGCTTCGAGTTTCTGACCGCCATCGAGTTGAAGCAGAACAATCAGTTGGCGACGCTGAATCTGGTCACCCTGCTGCTCTACCAGAACAACTGGCAGCAAGCTGCGGAAGTGGTCAGCCGCTCCCACCTGACCCCGGAACAGTTCACCGATGCCCAGGAGCGCGCGGAGAAACTCAAGTCGCCGGTCAGAGCCAGACCCGTCGCCGGCAAGCAGGTCGCGGTGGCAGTTGATGCGCAACCGGCGACGATCAAATGAGCCTCAAGGAGGTGCCATGAACACGTTCAAGACCCTGTGTTGCCTGAGCCTGCTGAGTCTGCCGCCCGGCGCAATGGCCATCGACGCCGGCCCGGCGTCGGCCCAGCAGCAGGAAACCGAAGGCTGGCTGTTGTTGCAAAGCCGCAACAAGGCTGCGTCGCCCGATCCGCAAGCGGCCACCGCCACCGAGCGTGAGCTGGCGATGCAGCGCTGGCTGAAGAAGTACAAGTATGAAATCCCTGATTTCTACGACCCGGATGCCGGGGGCAAGATCGAGACGAATAACTAGCTCGTCGCAGGCAACCGGCGTTGCCTGCGACGGTTGCCTACAACTGGTAACTGAAACTGATGCTGTAGCGTGGTCTGCGGTTGAACGTATCCAACGCTTCATCCGACATCGCCTTGGCGGCTTCCAGAGCGATGTTGTAGTACTTCGCATCGCCAAATCTCAGACCGAACGCCGCCGATGACAGGTTGTTGGCCTGCACCGGCAACTCATTGAACCAGCTGCGCGAGCGGTCGAGCACGAAGTACGGTTGCAGGATGCGCACCCAGTTGCCGTCGCGGTTGAAGCTGTAGTTGATCTCGTAAGCCACGCCCCAGCCCTTGTCGCCGGACGCCTGATCGTCGGGGTAACCGCGACCGAAGTTCTGCCCGCCGAACACGGCGCGCTCGCTGTCGGGCAGGGTGTCGCTGCTCCAGTACAACGCGGCCGAGAGCACGCCTTGCCAATTGTCGAGGAACTTGTCGCTCTGCACCCCCGACAGGCGCACCCGGAAAAAGTCGAGGTCAATGGCGCTGTTGTTGGTGTGTGCGCCGAGGCTGTCGAAGCCTTGATACACGCCGCCACTGAGGATTCGCAGTTGCCGGGCATCGGCCTTGCGCCAGTCGCTTTCGAAGGCGAGGGCGCGGATGTCGGTGCGTTCTTCGACGCTCAGCGGGTAGCCGATCACGTTGTAGCGGGTCTTGTCGTTGACCGCGTACAGGCGTGATCCGGCGGTCAGCAATTCATCCGAGGCGGCAATCAGCGGCAGGGTGAACCCGAGCGAATAACGGTCGTTTTCGCGGTGCGGCTTGAGTTCCAGGCCGTTGTTCAGCAGCACGTTGGTGCCGGGGTCGGCCCGGTAGCGTGAGGCCGACAGGCTCAGTTGCGCACCTTCGTCGTTGATGAACTGGTTGTAGTCCAGCCGGTAGTAATGCTCGTGATCATCCCCCGGTGGAAACAGGCCGCTGAGGCTCAGCTGTTCGCCCATCGAGGTCTGTGAGTTGCTGCTGACGCCGAGCAAAGCCTGGGTGCCGTTGCGGTTGTCTTCGGTGGTGCTCAGGGTGCTGGTGAACGGTTTGCGGCTGGCCTGGGCCACCAGCGTCGTTGCGCCGTCGGTGGTGCCGGGCGGCGGCACCTGGGCCTGGATCGTGACGCCGGGAATCCGGGTCATCAGCGTGGTGTAGCGTTCGAAGGTCTTGCGTGTGAGAGGTCGCTCAGCCTGGAGCTTGGCGGCCAGTCGGTCGAGCAGGGCTTTGACCCGTCCGACGTCGCCCGCGATCTGCACGTCCCGGACGTAACCTTCCACCAGCACGACGCGCGCCACACCGTCATCGAAGGTCTGCTGTGGCAGGAAGGCGTAGGACAGCAGATAACCGTCCTGCTGGTAACGACGGGTGATGTTGCGAGTGGCCTCGATCAGGTCGGCGAGGCTGCTCTCGCGGCCGATCAGGGGTTTGTAGATTTCTGCCAGTTCGTTCAGCGGGTAGAGCGTGCCGCCCTCGATCTGCACGGTGTTGAGTTTGATCTTTGTGCTCATCATCAACGGTTCGGCAGCGGCACCGGGATCCGGTACTTGCAGCGGCGCGGCGTTCGGCCGGTAGGCGTCGGCGGGCAGGTTCGGCACCGGCAGGTTGCGGATGGTTTCGTTGCTGTTGAGAAAGCTGGGCAGGGTGTCGGCGAGGGTTGTGGAACTGAGACTGAGAAACAGCAGGGATGCCATAACGCGCATAAGACACTCCATGTTCAAACCCCGGCACCGGGCGGGTTTTCTCCCAAGAAAAAAGCGGAAGACTCGTGGGAATCTTCCGCCCTCAACCAAGCGTAGGCGCTGTAGGTTCGGCCGTCGAATCGGCCAGGTGCAATTCAGCGTTTGTTGCCACCCAGGGCGCCGGTAAGACCGCCGAGGACGCCACCGAGGCCGGTGCCGCCATTGGTGGTGCCACCGAGCGCTCCGCCGACGGCTGTGACCGTGTTGCTGACGACGGTCGTGACCGGGTTGGTGGCCGGGGTACCGGCTCCGCCGTTGAGCAGGCCACCGACGGCCGTCACGGTGTTGCCTACCGTGCCGACTGTTCCACCGACCGCTGTGACCACGGGATTGCTCGTGCTGCCTGCGAGGGTGCCGCCCAGATTACTCACGGCGCCGCCCACTTGGCCGGTGAGACCGGCAACCGGCCCACCGAGCCCGGTGGCGCTGCCGACGTTTTGCGTCAGGCTGGTTACTGCGCTGGTCACAGGGCTCAGACCTGTACCGACGACGTTGCCGACGTTGGCCAATGCCGCGGTAGGTGCTGTGATTGTCGTGCCGGGGCCTCCCAACGCCGTATTGAGCGAAGCCACGGTGTTACCCGCCGAAACCACCACATTGCCAGGGGCGCTCAGCGTACTGTTGCCTGCGCCCAGACCGGCACCGACATTGGCCACGGCCCCGCCCACGGTTTGCAGCAGACCGGTACCGCCGAGGCCGCCACCGATACCACCCGAATTCCCGCCAGTACCGTTGTTCACCAGTGCACCGGCCTTGCCGACGGTGGTACCGACGTTGCTCAACGCGCCACCCAGCGTGTTGGTCAGGGCATTTCCGTTGCCGGCCCCCGTCACTTTGTCACCGAGGCCGTCCACTGCACCGCCGACTTTCTGGACCACGCCATTGAGGGGAGCACCAAGACCGGTTGCGCTACCGAGTTTGTCGGTGGTGCTTTCAACCATCGCAATCACTGGCACCAGTTTCTGACTGACCTGCGTGGTGAGACCGCCCAGCGGACCGGTGGTGGTGGCGGTACTGAGCGTGTCGCCCAGCATGGTGACTTTCTCGCCGACGCCGCCGAGGATTGGCGTCACCTTGGTCACTACCCCGCCAACCACCGGGATGCTGCCGGTAGCGGTCGCCAGCTTGCCGCTGACATCCGATACGCCGTTGCCGACATCCTGCACCACACCGCCGACCGACGACGCGGTCACACCAAGGCCATTCGGGGTGCTGGCCAGTTTGCCGATGCCGTTGGACACGCCATCACCCAGCGTGCCGACCACATTGCCGGCGGTATTGGCGACGCTTTGCACGACCCCTCCGACCACTGGAACTGTGCTGAGCGAATCGCCCACCTGCCCGACCCCGTTGCCAACACCACTGACGGTATTACCGACATCCTGTACCAGCGTGGTCGTCACCAGCGAAGGGGTGGTGGGATTGGTCGGGTTCGTCGGGTCCGTCGGATTGGTCGGATTTGTAGGGTTTGTAGGGTCGGTCGGATTGGTCGGGTTGGTGCCGCCAGTGCCGCCAGTGCCACCGGTCCCTCCTGTTCCGCCGGTGCCAGCCGTACCGTCAGTCCCGCCAGTCCCGCCCGTACTGCCCGTACCGCCAGTCCCTGCCGAATCGCCGGTCCCGCCGGATGCCCCCGTACCGCCAGTGCCCGCAGCGGCACTGTCTGGAGAAGAGCTGCCGGACGTGCTGTGATGACCGCCTCCGCCGCTGCTGCAACCGGTAAGGCCGAGGGAGAGAATGAGGGCCAGTGCTGTTGCCGATTTGCACCACGCCTGGGCTTTCATGTGGGTTTTCATGATGGTTATTCCTTGCACCTGTCACAACGTTCGTTGACTTCGACGGCTCGCCGATTCTGTTGCCGGCAATGCCTTCGTCCGTTGTGCTCATATCAGTCGCAAGGCTGGATCCACGCCATTCTCAAGTTGGTATTAACGCCTTTATGCAGGCGGCTGCGAGTGCCGCCTAACGATTAATACCGAGGATATAGACACGCAAAAAAAAGCCTTGAAAATCAAGGCTGGCTGTTGGCGAAGAAGATGTTCGCGGCGCGGGAAAACTTAAGTGATATATACACAATTGAGCAGGTTTTCCCGGCCTCGATATCAGGCCACGGGCTGCCAGTTGCCCACCATGTGCTCCAGATCCCCGGCGCCGATCAGGCGCAACTCACCGCTGGAACCGGCAGCGCTGGCGAACAGGCTCACCTCGCTCGGCAGGCGCACCGGTTTGCGAAAATGCACGGTGACCTCAAGGTTGGCGCTGGGCAGATGATCCGCCAGTGCCGCCAAGGTTCGGGCCTTGTTCCACAGTCCATGAGCGATGGCGGTCGGGAAGCCGAACAGTTTGGCGCTGGCAGCACTCAGGTGAATCGGGTTGTAGTCGCCGGAGACTTTCGCGTACTGCCGGCCGATGTCCGCCGGCGCCTTCCATTGCGCCACTTGTGCGAGGGGCAGCGTCGGCTCCCAGGTCTGCTCGACCGCTTCACCTTCGAGCTTCACGCCGCGACAGAGCATCCGGCTTTCGGCTTCCCACAATGGCCCGAGTTGATCGTCGAGGGTGGTCAGCAAATCGAAGGTCGCGCCCTTCGGATGAGGTTGCAGGTTATGCACCCTGACGCTGACTTGCGCGCGACTGATCCCGCCCATCGGCCGCAATACACGGATGCGGTTGCTCAGATGAATCAGCCCGAGCAGCGGGAACGGAAAGTCTTTGGCCGTCAGCAATTGCATCTGCAGGGCGAACGCCAGGATATGCGGATAGGTCGGCGGCAGCAGGCCGTCATCGGCGAAACCGCAGACCTTGCGATACGCCGCAAGCCGTTTGCCATCCACCTCGACTGCACAGCGCAAACCGCTGTCGGGCAGGGTGGTGCCGGTGATCTTGCGTCGGGTCGCCGCCCGGGCATACAACCCCGGCAGGCTCGGTTCGTGGTGCAGGGTTTGCCATTCGATGCTCATGTTCAGGCCCCCAGAACGCTTTGGCCGCACACCCGCAACGCTTGCCCGGTGAAGGCGCCAGTGCCTGGTTGTGCCAGCCAGGCCACGGCTTCGGCGACGTCTTGCGGCAGGCCGCCCTGGCCCAGCGAACTCATGCGCCGTCCGGCTTCACGCAGGCCGAACGGGATGTGTGCGGTCATCTGGGTCTCGATGAACCCCGGCGCCACAGCGTTGATGCTGATGCCGCGTTCCTGCAATGTCGGCGCCCAGGCCTGGGCCAGTCCGATCAGTCCTGCCTTGCTCGCCGCGTAATTGGTCTGCCCCCGATTGCCGGCGATGCCGCTGATCGAGGCCAGCAGGATCACCCGGGCGTTATCGCGCAAGGTGCCGCTGTCGAGCAGGGCCTTGGTCAGCATTTGCGGCGCGTTGAGATTGACCGCCAGCACCGCGTCCCAGAACTCAGGCGTCATGTTGGCCAGAGTCTTGTCGCGGGTGATGCCGGCGTTGTGCACCAGAATATCGAGGCCGTCCGGCAGCTGTTCGATCAGCTGCGCGGCAGCATCTTCGGCGCAGATGTCGAGGGTGATGGCGCGTCCGCCGAGGCGAGCGGCGAGGGCTTCCAGATCGGTCTTGGCTGGCGGCACGTCGAGCAGGATCACCTCGGCGCCGTCCCGGGCCAGGGTTTCGGCGATGGAGGCGCCGATGCCTCTAGCCGCGCCGGTGACCAGCGCCTTGCGCCCGGCCAGCGGGCGTGTCCAGTCGGTTACCGGCGTGGCGCAAGGGACCAGACGAATCACTTGCCCGGAGACGAACGCACTTTTCGGTGAGAGGAAAAACCGCAGCGGTCCTTCGAGTTGATCCTCGGCACCTTCGCCGACGTAGATCAGTTGCAGCGTACCGCCGCTGCGCAGCTCCTTGGCCAGCGAGCGGGAGAAACCTTCGAGTGCCCGTTGTGCGCTGGCGGCGAACGGTTCGCGCAGGGTTTCCGGAGCGCGGCCAAGAATCACCAGATGCGCGCTGCTGTCGAGGTTCTTCATCAACGGCTGGAAGAATTCGCGCAGTTGCTTGAGCTGGTCGGTGTGTTGCAGATCGCTGGCGTCGAACACCACCGCCTTGAGTTTCGGGCCGTGGCCAGGAATCCATTGGGTGGCGCTCGCCGGCTGGTCGCCGTAACGGTAGATCGCGTCGGTCAGGCGATGGGCGAATGCACTGACCCGCTCGGCCAGCGGCCCGCCGCCGATCAGCAGTGCACCTTCCACCGGACGCAGGCGCCCGGCCTGCCAGCGTTCCAGCCGCACCGGCGACGGCAGGCCCAGGGCCCCGACCAGACGGTGGCCGATGGACGAGTTGGCGAAGTCGATATAGCGGTCAGACATGGAACGCTCTCCAGAAGATGGGATTCAAAGTGTGGACTGCGAAGGGCAATCAATCGTTCGATCCACGCAATAAGGCCTACGCTAGAACAGCAGAGTAGTTTGCCCTCGGCGCTTTTGTGGCCGAACCCGATAGCAAGTACACCACTTACCCTGTGGGAGCGGGCTTGCCCGCGATGGCGGAGTGTCAGCCACTGAAGAGGCTGGAGGTGCCGGCCCTATCGCTGGCAAGCCAGCTCCCACAGGGACTTCAATGAATCAGGATCAACAAGGAGCATTTCATGAGTCAGCTGCGCCGCGTCGCGATCATTGGTGGCAACCGCATTCCGTTCGCCCGCTCCAACGGGCCCTACGCCACCGCCAGCAATCAGGTGATGCTCACCGCTGCCCTCGAAGGCCTGATCGAACGCTACAACCTGCACGGCCAGCGCATCGGCGAAGTGGTCGCAGGGGCGGTGCTGAAATTGTCACGGGATATGAACCTGACCCGCGAATGCGTGCTCGGCTCGCGCCTGTCGCCGGCCACCCCGGCTTACGACATTCAGCAGGCCTGCGGCACTGGCCTGGAAGCGGCGCTGCTCGTGGCGAACAAGATTGCCCTCGGCCAGATCGACTGCGGCATTGCCGGCGGCGTCGACACCACGTCGGACGCGCCGATCAGCGTCAGCGAAGGCCTGCGCAAGATCCTTCTGCAAGCCAACCGCGCCAAGACCACCGGCGAAAAGCTCAAGACCTTTCTGCAATTGCGCCCGAAACACCTGATCCCCGAATTCCCGCGCAATGGCGAACCACGCACCGGTCTGTCGATGGGCGAGCACTGCGAGCTGATGGCGCAGACCTGGAACATCCCCCGCGAAGAGCAGGATCAACTGGCCTTCGAAAGCCACCACAAACTGGCGGCGTCCTACAGCGAAGGCTGGCACAACGACCTGATGACCCCGTTCCTCGGCCTGACCCGCGACAACAACTTGCGCCCGGACCTGACCCTGGAAAAACTCGCAACCCTGAAACCAGCCTTCGAGAAAAGCGCCAAGGGCACGCTGACCGCCGGCAACTCCACGCCGCTAACCGATGGCGCGTCGGTGGTGTTGCTGGGCAGCGAGGAGTGGGCGAAGGAACGTGGTCTGCCGATCCTCGCGTATCTGCGCGACGGCGAAGCGGCGGCGGTGGATTTCGTCAACGGCGCCGAAGGGCTGCTGATGGCCCCGGTGTATGCGGTGCCGCGCTTGCTGGCGCGCAATGGTTTGACCTTGCAGGATTTCGATTACTACGAAATCCACGAGGCCTTTGCCGCGCAGGTGTTGTGCACATTGAAGGCCTGGGAAGATCCGGAGTACTGCAAGACCCGGTTGGGGCTGGACGCGCCGCTGGGATCGATTGATCGCAGCCGCTTGAACGTCAAGGGCAGTTCGCTGGCGGCGGGGCACCCGTTTGCTGCGACGGGCGGGCGGATAGTGGCGAATTTGGCGAAGTTGCTGGATGCGGCGGGACGGGGGCGGGGGTTGATTTCGATTTGTGCGGCAGGGGGGCAAGGTGTGACGGCGATCATCGAGCGCTGAAAGAACAAGAATCCCCTCTCCCAAAGTGAGAGGGGATTCCAAAGGTTACTCAGGTACGGAACCGCCGCACCAACCCATCCAGCTCATTCGACAACCCCGCCAGACTCTGCGAATCCAGCCGCGCCGAATTCGCCAGCTCCGCCACCAACTGCGCATCACCATGAATCTGGCTGATATGCCGATTGATGTCCTCAGCCACCTGATGCTGCTCTTCAGCCGCCGTCGCGATCTGAGTGTTCATGTCGCGAATCACATCCACCGACTCACGAATCTGCCCAAAGCTTTCCCGCGCCTCGCCGATCCGCGCCACCGACTGCTGCGACACATCCAGGCTGGCACGCATCTGCTGAGTCACCGCGCTGGTGCGTTTTGCGAGATTGCCCAGCAGCCCATCGATTTCCGCCGTCGAATCCGCCGTGCGTTTGGCCAGGGCGCGAACCTCATCGGCCACCACCGCAAAACCACGGCCTTGTTCACCGGCACGTGCCGCCTCGATGGCCGCGTTGAGCGCCAGCAGGTTGGTCTGTTCGGCGATGGAACGAATGGTGCCGAGGATGGACTGGATGTCGTTGCTGTCGCGTTCCAGTTGCTGCATCGACTGCGCTGACTGTTCCAGTTCCTGACTCAGTTGGTCGACGCTGTGCACCGCTGCATCGATCTGCTGCTGACCTTCGCGGGCCTGGCGCTGGCCGCTGTCGGCGGACTCCGCTGCCTGGCTGCACGAGCGGGCGACTTCGTTGGCGGTGGCGACCATTTCGTGGAACGCGGTCGAGACCATGTCCACCGCTTCGCGCTGGCGTCCGGCGGCTTCGGCCATGTCGCCGGAGACCCGGGTCGAGCTCTGGGAAGTGGCGAGGATTTTTCCGGCCGCGCCGCCGATGTGCTGGATCAGGCTGCGGATCGCGGTGAGGAACTGGTTGAACCAGTTGGCCAGTTGCGCGGTTTCGTCGCTGCCACGGATATCGAGGTTCTTGGTCAGGTCGCCTTCGCCCTGGGCGATGCCTTCCAGACCACTGGCCACGCTGCGGATCGGCCGCACGATCAGGCTGGCGAAACTGGCGCCGACCACCGCGAAGAACACCGCCAGCACCGCCGCGATAATCGCGATCAGCCAGGTCAGTTGAGTGGCGGAGCTCATCACTTCGTTCTGTTTGATCAGGCCGATGAAGGTCCAGCCCAGTTGCTCCGACGGCCAGACGTTGGCCATGTAGCGCTCGCCGTTGAGTTCGATGTCCACCAGGCCTTTGCCGGCCTTGGCCAGTTGCGTGTAGCCGTCGCCGAGGCTGTCGAGTCGCTTGAAGTTGTGCTCGGGTTGCTTCGGATCGACCAGCACCGTGCCGGTGTTTTCCATCAGCATCAGGTAACCGCTTTCACCGAGCTTGATCTGTTTGACGATCTCGGTCAGTTGCTTGAGCGACACGTCAATGTTGACCACCCCACCCTGGGCACCCAACTGGTTGGCGACCGCGCGCACAGTGCTGACCAGTACCGCGTCGTCGCCGGCCCAGTAATAGGCTTCGGTGCGCAGGGTCTTGCCCGGGTTGGCCATGGCCGTCTTGTACCAGGGGCGGGTGCGCGGGTCGTAGTTGGCCATCTTCGGATCGCCCGGCCAGAAGGCATAGCCGCCGCTGTTCAATCCATAGGAGACGTAGGAGTAGGCCGGGTGGGATTTGGCCAGTCCCTCGAACAGTGCAAACAGTTGCTTGTCGATCTCGCCATCGGAGGTATCGGAGGCGTTGGCGCTCATGCGGCTGCGTACGCTGCCGTCGGCGTTCTTCACCAGCGGCTGCGCCGCCAGGTAATCGACGTTCTGGCTGATGCCGTCAAAGAAAAGCTGCATGGCGTTGCTGACCTGACGGATCTCGCGCCCACTGCTGTCGACAAAATCGTCCCGGGCATCGCTGCGCAGGTTCAGTACCACCAGCGTGGCGACCAGCACCACGGGCAAGCAGGCGATGATTGCAAACGCCCAGGTCAACTTCTGTTTGATGTTCATCCGCGCTCCAGATTTTCTTGTAGGCCCACGCAGTGCAGATGACTCGCGGTTATTGGCAGCCGAAAAACGTATTTCTCACCCGTTTCCTTGGGTGCGACATCGAAGATTTTTTTGGAACGATTGTCGGACAAATTCCTCTGTCTCTGAGGAATTCGGCTGCCGGAGAGGGAAATTGAGGCTGGAAGAGAAAATTCTTACGAGCAGTGTTCGGCGGGATGTCAGATTCTGTCGCAAATGCCCTCAAGTACTGTCGCCAACAACTTCGACAGCCTCGGCTATGATTTGCAGCGGCCGATAAAGCGGCGGATCGGCCCGGTTTTTCCGGCACAGTGTGTGCATCCACAGGTTCACAGGTCGGCAACCCCTCCCCGTGATGCGAGGATTGCCGTATAACGAGTGGCATTCGCGTGTTTGGTAATAAAGGACCCACAATAAAAGCTGATGAAGACTCCAAAACGCATTGAACCCCTGATCGAGGACGGTCTGGTCGACGAAGTGCTGCGTCCACTCATGAGTGGCAAAGAAGCAGCTGTTTATGTGGTGCGCTGCGGCAATCAGTTACGTTGCGCAAAGGTCTACAAGGAGGCGAACAAACGCAGTTTTCGCCAGGCGGCCGAGTATCAGGAAGGTCGCAAGGTTCGCAACAGCCGACAGGCCCGGGCGATGGCCAAGGGTTCCAAGTTCGGGCGCAAGGAAGCCGAAGACGCCTGGCAGAACGCCGAAGTCGCGGCGCTGTTCCGCCTGGCCAGTGCCGGGGTGCGAGTGCCCAAACCGTACGACTTCCTCGAAGGCGTGCTGCTGATGGAGCTGGTGGCCGATGAATACGGCGATGCCGCGCCGCGTCTGAACGACGTGGTGCTGGAGCCGGATCAGGCCCGCGAATACCACGCGTTCCTGATTTCGCAGATCGTGCTGATGTTGTGTACCGGTCTGGTGCACGGTGACCTCTCGGAGTTCAACGTGCTGCTGACGCCGACGGGGCCGGTCATCATCGACCTGCCGCAAGCGGTGGACGCCGCCGGCAACAACCACGCGTTCAGCATGCTGGAACGTGACGTCGGCAACATGGCGTCTTACTTCGGTCGCTTCGCCCCGGAGTTGAAGAAGACCAAGTACGCCAAGGAAATGTGGGCGCTGTACGAAGCGGGTACGTTGCACCCGGCCAGTGTGCTGACCGGCGAGTTCGACGATCCCGAGGATCTGGCCGATGTCGGCGGGGTCCTGCGCGAGATCGAAGCGGCGCGTCTGGATGAGGAGCGCAAGCAAGCCATCCGTGCGGCGGACGACGAGCCCAAGGGCAAGTCCGACGAACCGCCTCCGCCACCGTGGATGCAGTGAGCATCTGAAAAAGAAAACCCGGCTTCGGCCGGGTTTTACACATTCAAGGATTGATTGTGACCACCACCTCCCGCAATGCCCGGCTGATCATCACGGCCCGGCTGATTTCCGATTTCGGCGCTTTCCTGAACATGGTTGCGCTGGCCACTTATGTCTATCTGCTGAGCAACAGCGCGATGAGCGTGGGGATTTTTCTCGCCAGTCGTGTGGGCGGCGGAATTTTCGCCAGCCTGATCGGCACTGCGTTTTATCGTCGGTGCAGCGGCCGTCTGCCATTGATTGCCTTCGATCTGCTGCGCGCCGCTGTGCTGGGTTTGTTGTTGATCGTCCCGGTTGGACAGCAGACGTTGTTGCTGCCGCTGATCGCGTTCGGTCTGGGCTTTGGCAATTCGATGTTCGCCATCGGCCTCAACAGCCAGTTGCCGCGATTGATCGCGCCTTCGCAGTTGCTCAAGACCAATGCCTGGATCACGTCCGCCTCTTCCATGGCGATGGTCGGTGGCAGTCTGGTGTCCGGGTTGCTGGTCGCAGGGTTCGGCTTTGAAACGGTGTTTGCGCTGAATGCACTGACCTATCTGCTGGCGGCAGTGTTGATTGCGCCGCTGCGGTTCAGTGCACCGGAACCGGTGGCCGAACCCAGCGCTAAACAGGGTGAATGGTCGGCTTTGCTGCAAGGCCTGCGCAGCGCTCCGGTGGTGGCGGCGATGCTGGCGGTGACCATGGCCGACACCCTTGGCAGCGCTGCACACAACGTTGGTTTTCCGATCATTTCCAGACTGCTCACGCCAGACTCGGCGAGCACCACGCTGGGCCTGATGCTCGCGGTGTGGGCCGCCGGCAAACTGCTCGGCGCGCGGATCGCCAGTCGCCTCAACGGCTCGGAAAACATCCATCTGGAGCGCCGCTATTTCGGTGGCGTGCTGCTGATGTCCTGCGGATTCATCCTGATGTTCCAGCAGCACAGCGTCGTCGGGCTGTTGCTGTTTTCGCTGCCGGCCGGACTGGGCGACGGGTTCTCGGAAGTCGGCCTGATGTCACGGCTGCAACGGGAACCGGAGCCCCTGCGCCTGCCCATCTTCAGCTTTCTGACGCTGTTGCAGATGACCGGGTTCGGCGTCGGCATGCTGATCGCCGCGCCGTTCTATGAGTGGTGGACGCCGGGTGCCGTGGTGCTGCTGTTCCACGGCATTCCCCTCGCCACTGTGCTGTCGATGAAAACTCTGCTGCTCAGGCGCGAGCGGGTTGCGCGCAGCAGCCCGACGCCAGCTCCTTGAGGATCGGGCAGTCCGGGCGATGGTCGCCGTGGCAGTGCTCGACCAGATCCTGCAGGGTATCGCGCAGTTCGCCGAGTTCGCGGATCTTCTGATTCAGCTCGTCGATGTGCTGGCGCGCAAGGGCCTTCACGTCGGCGCTGGCGCGCTGGCGGTCCTGCCAGAGGGTCAGCAGCTTGCCGACTTCCTCCAGCGAAAAGCCCAGGTCCCGCGAACGCTTGATGAATGCCAGCGTGTGCAGGTCATCGTCGCCGTAGACGCGATAGCCGCTGTCGGTGCGATGGGCAGCCTTGAGCAGACCGATCGACTCGTAGTACCGGATCATCTTCGCGCTCAGGCCACTGTGGCGGGCCGCTTGGCCGATGTTCATCGGTTGTCCTCCAGATCCTCGGGTTTCCAGGTTTTCAACAGTAGCGCATTGCTCACCACGCTGACGCTCGACAGCGCCATCGCCGCGCCGGCCAGTACCGGATTGAGGAAGCCGAACGCCGCCAGCGGAATACCGATCAGGTTGTAGACGAAGGCCCAGAACAGGTTCTGGCGGATCTTCGCGTAGGTCTTGCGGCTGATCTCCAGTGCGGCCGGCACCAGCCGTGGGTCGCCGCGCATCAGGGTGATGCCGGCGGCGTGCATGGCCACGTCGGTGCCACCGCCCATGGCGATGCCGATGTCCGCGGCGGCCAGCGCCGGGGCGTCGTTGATGCCGTCGCCGACCATGGCCACGACCCCGGTTTTCTTCAGCTCGGCGACGGTGGCGGCTTTCTCTGCCGGCAGCACTTCGGCATGGACGTTTTCGATGCCCAGCGCTTCGGCGACCACCCGGGCGCTGCCGCGGTTGTCGCCGGTCAGCAGGTGGCTGTGGATGTGCTGCGCCGCCAGTTGTTGCACCGCGTGCAGCGCGCCGGGCTTGAGGGTGTCGCCGAAGGCGAACAGGCCAAGTACGCGGGGCTCCGGACTTTGCTCGATCAACCACGACAGCGTGCGGCCTTCGGTTTCCCAGGCCTTGGCGGATTCGCTCAGTTTTCCGGCGTTCAGACCGCTTTCTTCCAGCAAGCGCCGGTTGCCCAGCGCCAGGCGCCGGCCGTCGAGGCTGCCGGCGATACCACGGCCGGTCAGGGACTGGCTGTCGCTGACATCCGGTACGTTCAGATTGCGCTCGGCACAGGCATCCAGCACCGCTTTGGCCAGCGGATGTTCGCTGCCGCGCTGCAGCGCGCCGGCCGCAGTCAGCAGGGCGTTTTCGTCACCGTCGATCGCACTGAAATGGGCAATGCGCGGCGTGCCGGAGGTCAGGGTGCCGGTCTTGTCGAACACCACGGCGCTGACTTCATGGGCACGTTCCAGTGCTTCTGCGTCCTTGATCAGAATTCCGTGGCGGGCGGCCACGCCGGTGCCAGCCATGATCGCGGTCGGTGTCGCCAGACCGAGGGCACACGGGCAGGCGATCACCAGCACTGCGACGGCATTGATCAACGCGGTTTCCAGCGGCGCGCCGTACAGCCACCAGCCGATCAGCGTGGCCAGGGCCAGCAGCAACACGGTCGGCACGAACACCTGACTGACTTTATCCACCAGTTTCTGGATCGGTGCTTTCGCGGCCTGAGCGTCCTCCACCAGACGGATGATGCGCGCCAGCACGCTTTCCGCGCCGAGCGCCGTGGTGCTCACCAGCAAACGGCCTTCACCGTTGATCGCGCCGCCGGTGACCTTGTCGCCCGGTTGTTTGGGTACTGGCAGGCTTTCGCCGCTGATCAATGCTTCATCGGCGTGGCTCTGGCCTTCCAGCACCTCGCCGTCCACCGGGAAGCGTTCACCGGGTTTGACCAATACCCGGTCGCCAAGGCGCAGGGTGCTGATGGCGACATCCTGTTCGCGGCCATCGATGACTTGAATCGCCCGCTCCGGGCGCAACGCTTCCAGTGCGCGGATGGCGCTGGCGGTCTGGCGTTTGGCGCGGCTCTCGAGGTATTTGCCGAGCAGCACCAGCGCGATGACCACTGCCGAGGCTTCGAAATACAGATGCGGCATGCGTCCGTCAGCAGTCGCCCATTCGTAGAGACTCAGGCCGTAACCGGCGCTGGTGCCCAGGGCCACCAGCAAGTCCATGTTGCCGGCGCCGGCGCGCACGGCTTTCCACGCCGCTACATAAAAACGTGCACCAAAGATGAATTGCACCGGGGTCGCGAGGGCGAATTGCGCCCAGGCCGGGAGCATCCAGTGAATGCCGAACGGTTGCAGCATCATCGGCAGCACCAGCGGCAAGGCGAGGGCGATAGCGCAGATCAGCGCCCAGCGTTCATGGTTCAGACGTTGCTGGCGAGTGTCGGATTGAGGGTGTTCGAGTTCGAAGAGGCTGGCCGAATAACCGGCCTTGCTCACGGCGGCGATCAGGGTTTGCGGGTCGACCGCGCCGAGCAGCTCGAGGTGGGCGCGCTCATTGGCGAGGTTGACGCTGACACTTTTCACCCCCGCAACCTTGTTCAAGGCGCGTTCGACGCGGCCGACGCAGGAAGCGCAAGTCATGCCGTCGATGTTTAATTCCACGGTTTGCTGCGGCACGCTGTAACCGGCGCGTTCGACCGCCTCCATCAGTGCCGGCAAGCTGTCGCCGGGGGCCTGCACCCGGGCCTGTTCGGTGGCGAGGTTGACGCTGACGGCACTGGCGCCGCTGACTTTGCTCAACGCCCGCTCGACACGACCAGCGCAACTGGCGCAGGTCATGCCGCTGATGGGCAGATCGAACGTGATGGAATCGGACATCGGTCGTACTCCCTGTAGAAGATTTCTACAGGATCAACCTTGCCATGCTGGCAAGGTCAAGCGCCAGTTTCCGCAACCCGCAACCCGCAACCCGCAACCCGCAACCCGCAACCCGCAACCCGCTACCGCCCGCGTACCCGATCGTTCCCACGCTCTGCGTGGGAATGCCTCTTGTGACGCTCTGCGTCACGCTTTGGGACGCAGAGCGTCCCGGGCTGCGCCTCGACGTGGGAACGATCAGCGAGCGGTATTCAATAGCCGAGGCCGGTGGGCTTGAGGTACATGCCTTCCGCATTCATCGCGATGCGGAATTTCAGGATGTCGCCGGCATGCAGTTTGATCTCCTGCGAGCCCGGCGCCAGCATGCCCGGGTTGCAACCCGGCATTTGTCCCGGCAGCAGTTTCAGGCGCAGCGAGACATTGCCCGGCGGCAGGTTGAACGAAGTGCTTTGCTCCTGGAACAGTCGCGCCGACAGTTGATCCTGGATGTACACGCCGATTTCGCACGAGGTCGCGACTTCCAGGCGCTCGCGGGAAATGATCAGCACCCCGTAATCCTCCCCGGCGGCATGCACCGAAGGGATCGCGGCAAAGAGGCTGAGAAAGCCAAACAGGCTGAAAGCTGACCAGCGCATGGCTGAATCTCCTGAATTCATGTCATTGATGCATGCAGCTTGGCCGAGCGCGGCGCCGATTGCCAGCCCGGCAGTTTTTGCAGAACTTGACCTTGCCATCGTGGCAAGCCTGAAACTGCGGGCAACCTCACTCAAAGGAGTCACTCCATGCAAGTGTTCACTGTAGAAGGCATGTCCTGCGGTCACTGTGTCAAAGCCGTCACCCAGGCGGTGCAGAGCAAGGATCCGGCCGCCAGTGTGCGGGTCGATCTGGCGGCGAAGGAAGTCGGGGTCGAAAGTGCGCTGAGTGCCGAGCAGGTCATCGAAGCGATCAGCGAAGAAGGTTATGCGATCAAACTCGCCTGATCTTTTTAATAGTTAGCGAGCTACCGGAATGTTCAAGGCGTCCTGGCGCGGCTAGACTGTCGGGCTGCACTCTCCACCAAAGTGCCCACCCAACTGCCTGCCAGACCTGGACGCCTGATGAACTTCCGTACCCTTCTGATTCTCGGTGCCCTGACCGCTTTCGGTCCGTTGGCGATCGACTTCTATCTACCCGCGTTTCCCACCATGGCGCTGGCATTCGGCACCGACGAGAAACACGTCCAGCTGACGCTGTCGGCTTACTTCTTCGGCCTGTCCATCGGCCAGCTGGCTTACGGGCCGGTGGCGGATCGCTTCGGCCGGCGGATTCCGCTGCTCATTGGCCTGACGCTGTTCACGCTGGCGTCAGTGGCCTGCGCCTATGCGCCGAATCTGCAATGGCTGATCGGCGCGCGGCTCGTGCAGGCGCTGGGCGGTTGTGCGGGGATGGTGATTGCCCGGGCGGTGGTCAGTGACAAGTGCGACGCGGTGGGTTCGGCGAAAGTCTTCTCACAGTTGATGCTGGTGATGGGGCTGGCGCCGATTCTGGCGCCGATGCTCGGCGGACTGCTGGTGAACACGTCGGGATGGCAGTCGATCTTCCTGGTGCTGACCGGGTTCAGTGCCTTGGCAGGGCTGGCGGTGGCTCTCGGTCTGCCGGAAAGTCTGCCGGCGCATGTTCCGCGTCAGCCGTTGTCCGGTGCATTGCGTCAGTACGGTCGGTTGCTGGCCGATCCGGTCTACATGGGCCATGCCCTGACCGGCGGCATCGCCATCGCCGGGATGTTTGCCTACATCGCCGGTTCCCCGTTCATTTTCATCAAGTTATATGGCGTACCGGCCGAGCATTTCGGCTGGCTGTTCGGCACCAACGCGGCCGGGTTCATTCTGGTGGCACAGGTCAATGCGCGACTGTTGGCCAAGCGTGGTCCGGCCTTCCTGCTGTCGCGGGCGGTCTGGGTCTACCTGGGCGCCGGGCTGACGCTGCTCGCGGTCAGTGCCTTGCACACCGAGGCCCTGTGGCCACTGCTGATTCCGTTGTTCATCTGCGTGGCCAGCCTTGGCTGCATCAGCCCCAATGCGGCGGCGTGTGCGATGAACGGGCAGGGCGGTCGCGCCGGCAGTGCTTCAGCGTTGCTCGGCAGCATGCAATTCAGCGTCGCCGCCGGGGCTTCGGCGCTGGTGGGGATCCTGCACGATGGCACCGCCGTGCCGATGGCGATTGTCATCAGCCTGTGTGGTTTGCTGGTGGTGTGCGCAGCAATGCTCACCCGGCGCATGCAGAATGCCCGGGCGCTCGCAAAGGCGCAGGCTGAAATCTAAAGAAGAAAGCCTCAGCCGACAGCGCGTTGCTGGCCAAGGTCGGGAATCTGGTGGGGCGCGTAGATACGCGCTTCGAGGGTGCGGGTGAAGGCGCGAGCTTCGGCCTCACTGCGGAAGGTCACGGCGTGCTGGTCGAGACGAACTTGCCACTGGGACTTTGCCACTTCTTTTATCAGGATCTTCATTGCTGACCTCCCGTACGTAAAAGATTGCATCGCAGAGGTTTCGATTGTAGTCCTGAATACGATCGCAATTGTGACAAGGGTCAAGCATCTGACTGACGGCAAAAAAACACCGCAGCCCCCGAGCCAGCCACACCGGAGGCTGGAGAAGGCTGCGGTCTCGCGAGTTTTAGAAACCTTCTAAAACAATTTTCCCCTTGGCCTTGCCGCTTTCCAGCAATTCATGGGCACGGCGCAGGTTGCTCGCGTTGATTGTGCCGAAGTGCTCGCCGACCGTGGTTTTCAACGTCCCGCTGTCGATCAGCCCGGCCACCCGGTTGAGCAGTTTGTGCTGCTCGATCATGTCCGCGGTTTCGAACAGCGAGCGGGTGTACATGAACTCCCAGTGCAGCGACAGGCTCTTGCGCTTGAGCTTGGTCACGTCCAGCGCTTTCGGATCGTCGATCAACGCCAGCTTGCCTTGCGGCGCCAGAGCCTCGACCAGTTGGTCCAGATGCTGATCGGTCTGAGTCAGGCTGGCAACGTGGGTCACCTGGGCGACACCGGCGCGTTTCAGTTCTTCGCTCAACGGTTGGCTGTGATCAATCACAAGGTCAGCGCCCAGCTCGGTCACCCAGTCGCGGGTCTCCGGGCGGGAGGCGGTGCCGATCACCTTGAGGCCGGTCAACTGGCTGGCGAGTTGGGTCAAGATCGAACCGACGCCGCCGGCCGCGCCGACGATCAGCAGGCTCTGACCTTCATCAGTATTGCCTTCGCGAATCTGCAGACGTTCGAACAACAGTTCCCAAGCCGTAATGGCGGTCAGCGGCAGGGCGGCGGCTTCGGCGAAACCGAGGGTTTTCGGCATGTGGCCGACGATGCGCTCATCCACCACGTGCAGTTCGCTGTTGCCACCGGCCCGGGCGATGGAGCCGGCGTAGAACACCTTGTCGCCGGCCTTGAAGAGCGTCACTTCACTGCCGACCGACTTGACCACACCGGCCACGTCCCAGCCCAGCACTTTCGCGGCGCCGCCTTCCGGCGCGACGTTCTGGCGAACCTTGGTGTCGACCGGGTTGACCGAAATCGCTTTGACTTCCACCAGAAGGTCGCGAGGGCCGGCCACCGGTTCCGGCAGTTCGATGTCTTGCAGGGATTTTTCGTCGTTGATCGGGAGCGAGGCGTAATAGGCGATGGCTTTCATGGAGAACTCCGAAAGTGAATAGAGGAAGGCTTCAGGCGATGACGCGCAGGCGCTTGAGTTCGAAGTGTTCGAGGAACGACTCGGCCTGGCTGCGGAAATGCTGGATATGGGCGCTGGCATCGTGGGCTTGCAGGGCTTCGTCGCTGGCCCACTGTTCGATCATGTAGAAGGCCAGCGGATTGGCCAGATCCTGGTGCAGTTCGTACTGTCCGCAACCCGCTTCCGCGCGGGTCGGTTCGATCAGGGCGCGCAGGTGCTGTTCAAGGACGTCCTGCTGACCAGGTCGGGCAATCAGGGTGGCGATGGCGGTGAAAGGCTGGGACATGTTCGACTCCGGGACGGGATGAATTCGATGGATGGCATGATTGGCTATTTCTGCCGGAGATAAAACCGGCTAAAAGAGCAGTCTCTTTCAATGTTTTTTTGATAATCGAGGCTATCAATGCTGCGTTTCGATGACTTGCAGTTGTTTGTCCGGGCGGCGGATCTGGGCAGCCTGTCGGCGGCGGCGCGAGTGATGGACCTGTCCGCCGCCGTGGCCAGTGCTGCGCTCAAGCGGATCGAGCAACAACTGGGGGCGCGGCTGTTGGCGCGCTCCACCCGCAGCCTGCGGCTGACGGCCGAAGGTGAAGGTTTTCTCGAATACGCCCGGGCTGCGTTGAGCAACCTGGAGGAGGGCCGTCGTCTGCTGGCCAGCGGACAGGATCAGGTCAGCGGGATATTGCAGCTGTCGGCCCCCTCGGATTTCGGTCGCAACTTGCTGTTGCCCTGGCTCGACGACTTTCAGCGCGAACACCCGAAGCTGACGGTGCGCCTGCTGCTGGGCGACCGCATCGCCGATCTGTTTCGCCAGCCAGTGGACATCGCGTTGCGCTACGGCGAGCCGGAAGATTCCAGTCTGGTGGCGTTGCCGATTGCCCCGCACAACCGACGGGTGTTGTGCGCATCGCCTGCCTACCTGGCGCGACAGGGTGAGCCGCTGAGTCTGGAACAGCTCGCGCAGCACAACTGCCTGTTGTACATGCTCGGAGGCCGAGTGCATGACCACTGGAGTTTCCACGACGGCAAGCGTGAGGTCGGCCTGACCGTCAGTGGCGACCGCTTCAGCGACGATGCCGACGTGGTGCGTCTGTGGGCGGTGGCGGGAGCCGGTATCGCCTACAAGTCGTGGCTCGACGTGGCCGGTGATGTGCTGGCGGGTCGGCTGAAAGTGCTGTTGCCGGAGCTGCTCTGCGAACGTGCTCCGCTGAATTTGTTGTGCGCCCATCGCGCACAATTGAGTAAGCCGGTGAACCTGCTGAGGGAAATGCTCGCCAGTCGTTGCGCTGAATTGAGTAGCCGATTTCCCGTTTTCACGGGGACCGATCATTAGTCGCACGTAAATAGCGAAATTTCTGTCAGGAACAATCACCAGCCACGTCCACTCCGGCGCAGGACGCAGCGTGCAACCCGCTTATACTAGCGACCGCCTGAAGCCCGCACCGACAGGCCGGCAGGAGAAAGATCAGACCGGAACCGGCGGGGCAGGATCGAGGGTCGCGACAGTACTGCGGTTTTCTCGCTGCGGCGCGCAGCCTTGCCTCGGCTCAAGGCACTTTGCGCGTCTTGGCCGACGACTGATTACTGGTCAAGATGTCTATGAGCAGTAGACGATACGATTCAACAGGGAGTGAATACATGGAACATGCACCTTGCATCAGCCAGATCGCCACGTTGCTGGCCGACCCCAAACGCAGCGCGATGATGTGGGCGTTGATGGATGGCTCGGCGCGGCAGACCGAGGAGCTGGCGTTGCTGGCGGGGCTTTCGCCGTCGTCAGCCAGTGCGCATCTGGGGCGCTTGTCCGCTGGCGGTCTGTTGAAGGTCGAGGCGCGCGGACGCAAACGCTTCTTTCGCCTGGCCGCTCCCGAAATCGGCGCGGCCATCGAAGCGCTGGCCAGTGCCACCCTGGCCAGTGCCCCGCGAGAAATTCCCGACGTGTTCAAGCGTGCCTCGCCGGTCGTCAGACCCCAGGCCGCCCCCTCGTCACTGCTGCGCGCGCGGTTTTGCGACGACCATCTTGGGGGAACGCTGGCCGCCGACCTGTACCAGCGACTGCTCGACGCCGGCTGGATCGAGCAGCTTGAGAATCGGGTGGTCGTGACGCACAAAGGCTCGACACAACTGGCCGGGCGCGGGGTGTATATCCAGGCGCTGGCACACCGCAATGCTCAGGTGGCTTGCGCCTGTCCGGACTGGAGCGAGCGTCGCCCGCACATGGGCGGCTCGCTCGGCGCGGCGTTGTTGCAGCTATTCATGCAGTCGGGCTGGCTGGTGCTGCCCAACGATTCCCGTGCCTTGCAATTGACGGCGGCCGGCCAGCGGGAAATCCATCGATTTGCCTGTGAAACCGAGCTGGAAATGGCGTTGTAGAGCGTTTTTGCCAACGGGTTGGCACCAGGCGTCGCCAACGGCTGCGAACAAGTCGCATCTGGCACAGGCGCGCAACCGCTATCGCGCACACTCGATCCGGGGATTTTTCGGATTGAGGAGGCGGCATGGACACGAGAAACTTCAGCGCGGCAGATCGACTGGAGCGTCTGCCAGTCAGCGGTTATCACCGGATCATATTCATCATCATCGCCCTGGCGTTTTTCTTCGACTCCATGGATCTGGCGATGATGACCTTCCTGCTCGGCTCGATCAAAGCCGAGTTCGGCCTGAGCAGTGCGCAGGCTGGTCTGCTGGCGAGTTCGAGTTTTTTCGGCATGGTGCTGGGGGCGTCGCTGTCCGGATTGCTGGCGGATCGATTCGGTCGTAAACCAGTGTTCCAGTGGAGCATCGTCTTGTGGGGGCTGGCCAGTTACCTGTGTTCCACGGCGCAGACGGTCGATAGCCTGACGCTGTTTCGCATCCTGCTGGGAATCGGCATGGGCATGGAGTTTCCGATTGCCCAGTCGATGTTGTCGGAGTTGATCCCCGCCCAGCGCCGGGGTCGCTACATCGCATTGATGGACGGTTTCTGGCCGCTGGGTTTCGTGGCTGCCGGGGTGCTGTCGTATTTCCTGCTGCCATTGATTGGCTGGCGCGACATCTTTCTGGTGCTGGCAGTGCCGGCGGTGTTCGTGCTGGCGATCCGCTTTTTCATTCCCGAGTCGCCGCGCTGGCTGGAGCAGGCCGGCAAACATGACGCGGCGGACAAAGTGCTGCGCGGAATTGAGGCGCGGGTACAGGCCTCACTCGGCGGTGCTGCATTGCCGGAGCCGGTTCGTCTGCCTCGCAGCGTGACCCCACCGGGGCATTTCCTTTCGGCGCTCAAACAGATCTGGTCACCGCTGTATCGCCAGCGCACGACGATGATCTGGAGCCTGTGGTTCTTCGCGCTGCTCGGCTTCTACGGCCTGACCTCGTGGCTCAGTGCGTTGTTGCAACAGTCGGGTTTTGCCGTGACCCAGTCGGTGTATTACACCGTGCTGATTTCCCTCGGCGGGATTCCCGGGTTCCTGATGGCGGCCTGGCTGGTGGAGCGCTGGGGACGCAAGCCGGTGTGCATCGTCACGTTGCTCGGCGGCGGGGTGATGGCGTTTCTGTACGGACAAAGTGCTGTGTTCGGCGGCAATGTGTCGCTGCTGATCGGCACGGGCCTGCTGATGCAGTTTTTCCTGTTCGGCATGTGGGCGGTGCTCTACACCTACACGCCGGAGTTGTATCCGACATCGGCGCGGGCGACGGGCTCGGGTTTTGCCTCGGCCATCGGCCGCGTGGGCTCGTTGCTCGGGCCGTTGGTCACCGGGCTGGTGTTCCCGATCACCGGGCAGGGCGGGGTGTTTGCGTTGGGGGCGCTGTGCTTTGCGATTGCGGCGGGGGTGGTGTGGCTGTTCGGGATGGAGACCCGGGGCAAAACCTTGGAGGAATTGACCGAAGCAGAAGTTATTGGCTGAACCCTGAACCAACTGTGGGAGCGAGCTTGCTCACGAAAGTGGTGTATCAAACAACATCTTCGTTGAATGACAGACCCTATTCGCGAGCAAGCTCGCTCCCACATTGGTTATGCGCTGTTGCTTATGGTTTTACCAACCGCGCATCCAGGCTGTTCTGCGCCAGGCGTTTGGCCTGGTCCTGAGTCATGCCCAGGTGAGTGTGCAGCGCGTGGAAGTTCTCGGTCACGTAACCACCGAAGTACGCCGGGTCATCGGAGTTCACCGTGACCTTCACGCCGCGCTCGAGCATGTCGAGGATGTTGTGCTGGGACATGTGATCGAACACGCAGAGCTTGGTGTTCGACAGCGGGCACACAGTCAGCGGGATCTGCTCATCGATGATCCGCTGCATCAAGCGCTCGTCTTCGATGGCGCGCACGCCATGGTCGATGCGCTGGATTTTCAGCAGGTCGATGGCTTCCCAGATGTACTCCGGCGGGCCTTCTTCGCCAGCATGGGCGACGGTCAGGAAACCCTCGTGGCGGGCACGGTCGAACACGCGCTGGAACTTGCTCGGCGGGTGACCCATTTCGGAACTGTCCAGACCTACCGCCACGAACGCATCACGGAATGGCAGCGCCTGGTCGAGGGTTTTCTGTGCTTCGTCTTCGCTCAGGTGGCGCAGGAAACTCAGGATCAAACCGCTGGTGATGCCCAGTTGCTGCTCGCCATCCTTCAGCGCGGCGGCGATGCCGTTGAGCACCACTTCGAACGGGATGCCACGGTCGGTGTGGGTCTGCGGATCGAAGAACGGTTCGGTGTGGATCACGTTCTGTTCTTTGCAGCGCAGCAGGTAGGCCCAGGTCAGGTCATAGAAATCCTGGGAGGTGCGCAGCACGTCGGCGCCCTGGTAATACAGGTCGAGGAATTCCTGCAAATTGTTGAAGGCGTAAGCCTTGCGCAGGGTTTCGACATCGCTCCACGGCAGGGCGATCTTGTTGCGTTCGGCCAGGGCGAACAGCAGCTCGGGCTCCAGCGAGCCTTCGAGGTGCAGGTGCAGTTCGGCCTTGGGCAGGGCGTTGAGCCAGTCGTACATATTCTTTTCTCATCAGGTGCAATGGCGGCATTCTACAGATGCCCGCCGAAACAATTGGCAAAACCTGACCAACCGATCCATCACACCGCTTCCTGCTCCCGTCGATAGGCGTAGGTATCGGCGAAGCGCGACAGCAGAAATTCGGCGCAGGTGGTGGTCGGATATTTCGCCGGATGCTGTGCGTCCTGGCAACCGGGCAGGCACTCGATACGCGTGTCCGGGTGCGGTTCGGCGAAGAACGGCATCGAGTAGCGATCCACGCCGAGCGGGCTGATCACCCGGTGCGGAGTCGAGCGATAACGGTCGTTGCTCCAGCGCGCCATCATGTCGCCAAGGTTGACCACGAACGTGCCGTCGATGGGCGGTGCGTCGATCCACTGGCCTTTGACGTTTTTCACCTGCAAGCCGCCGGCGGCGTCCTGATACAGCAGCGTGATGCAGCCGTAATCGGTGTGCGCACCGGCACCTTGCTGTTCGGCGGAACTGGCGGTGTGGCGCGGTGGGTAGTGGATCATTCGCAGCACACTGACCGGTTCGTTGAAGCGTGTATCGAAGAAGTCCCGCTCGATGCCCAGCGCCAGAGTCATGGCCCGCAGCAGGGTTTGCGCCAGGGCCTGCATGTCGAGGTAGTGCTGTTCCATCAGCGCTTCCCAGCCGGGAATGGCCGGATGACGGTTGGGGCCACGCAAGGGTTTTTCTGCCAGCACTTCAGGATGATCCGCCGGCAGGTGCAGGCCCATGTCGAAGGTTTCCTTGAGGTCGCTGGGTTTGTCCGGGTCCAGTTGTTCGGTGGCGATGGCGCCGTAGCCGCGGTGATGGACGGTCCGGGTGATGTCGATCTTGAGTTTTTCCGCAGTCGGCAGCGCGAAGAAGTGCCGGGCGTGATCGAGCAGGGATTCGATGCGCTGCGCAGAAATCGGATGGCCCTTGATATAGAAAAAGCCCCATTCGCGGCAGGCGTGGTCGATCTGTTCGGCGACGGCGGGCCAGGCGTTGTGGTCGTCGGAGTAAAGCGGCGAGATGTCGATGATCGGAAGGCTGTTCATGCACTTGTCCTGATGAGACACAGACTTGAAAACACCAAGAAATCCTGGGGGAGCTGGCTTGCCAGCGATGAGGCCATCACATTCAACATCATTGTTGCCTGTTAAACCGCCATCGCTGGCAAGCCAGCTCCCACAGGGTTGATGCGTGTTTCTGGGAGGATTACTTCGGCATCTCGGCCTTCATGCCTTCGACGTAGTAATTCATCGACGCCAGTTCGGCGTTGCTGGCGCTGACCCCTGCCGGGATTTTCTCGACCCCGGCCTGATCCTTGATCGGCCCGGTGAACGGTTGCAGGGCGCCGCTTTTGATGTCAGCGATGATCTGCTCGGCTTCGGCCTTCACCGGTGCCGGCACCAGATCGCTGATCGGCAGTTCGACCGTGCCTTCCTTCAACCCGCCCCAGTAGTCCTGGGATTTCCAGTTATGGTCGATCACGCTCTGGGTCGCCTGGATGTAGTGCGGCGCCCAGTCGTTGACGATCGAAGTCAGCACCGCTTTCGGCCCGAAGTGCGCCATGTCCGAAGCGTAGCCCACGGCATAGACACCGCGCCGCTCGGCGGCCTGGATCGGCGCCGGGCTGTCGGTGTGCTGGAACACCACGTCCACGCCCTGGTCGATCAGCGCGTTGGCGGCGTCGGCTTCCTTGCCCGGATCGAACCACGAGTTGACCCACACCACTTTGATCTCGGTGCCGGGGTTGTACTTGTTCAGCGCCAGCTGGATGGCGTTGATGTCGCGGATCACTTCCGGGATCGGGAACGAGGCGACGTAGCCGATCTTTTTGGTCTTGGTCATCTTCGCCGCGAGGAAACCACCGACGTAACGCCCCTCGTAGGTGCGCGCGAGATAGGTACCGAGGTTCTTGTCCTGCTTGTAGCCGGTGGCGTGTTCGAAGGTCACCTTGGGAAACTGTTTGGCGACTTTCACCGTCGGGTTCATGTAGCCGAAAGAGGTGGTGAAGATCAGGTCGTAATTGTCCTTGGCCATGTTGCGGATCACCCGCTCGGCATCGGCGCCTTCGGCGACGTTCTCCACGTAGTTGGTGGTGATCTGCGTGCCGAGCTTTTCCGCCAGCGCCTTGCGCCCCTGTTCATGCTGATACGTCCAGCCGTGGTCGCCGATGGGGCCGATGTAGACGAAGCCGACTTTCAGTGGATCGGCGGCACTGGCGCTCAGGCTGAGGCCAAGGCCCATGGCGATGCATAGCAGTGTTTGCAGTGGACGTTTTTGCATGAACGCGAACTCCCTTTTGTTGTGTGTGGGGAGGGCAATGCAAAAGGCTGACCAAGCGGACAACAAATCGAGTCGAAATTGGGGCGAGGCCTTCGCGAGCAAGCTCGCTCCCACAAAAGCACCGCGATCCCTGTGGGAGCGAGCTTGCTCGCGATGAGGCCGGCCGGGCCGAAAAAAGTGCACGCCCGTACACGGACGCCATCCACTGGTGCGCTAAGGTGTAACGAACCATTAGCGCCGCCCCGCAGTCAGTAGCTCATTCGAACCCCTGCGCCAAAAAGGCCCGCCATGCTCACGATCCTCAAGCAAGAAAGCTTTCTGCTGCTGGCCCTGATTGCCGCCTTCGTCGCGTATCCGCTGGAGCACTGGTTGCTGCACAGTGGCCAGCTCGTCGCGCTGACGGCCGGGCTGGTGCTGATCGCCTTCATCGTCGCCGCCTCGATGCGCGTCGCCCATCAGGCCGAACTGCTCGCGGAAAAAGTCGGTGACCCCTACGGCACGATGATCCTGACCCTCGCCGCCGTGCTGGTGGAAGTGGTGATCCTGGCGATCATGATGAGCAACGAAGCCTCGCCGACACTGGTACGCGACACGATCTATTCGGCGGTGATGCTCGACATCAACGGCATCCTCGGCCTCGCCGCATTGATGGGCGGGATCAAGCATGGCGAGCAGTCCTACAACGATGATTCAGCCCGCAGTTACAGCGTGATGATCCTCACCGCCATGGGGGTGTCGATGGTGGTGCCGGAGTTCATTCCCGAGGCCAACTGGAAAATCTATTCGGCGTTCACCATCGGCGCGATGGTGGTGCTTTATGCTTTGTTCCTGCGCATGCAGGTCGGACCGCACAGCTATTTTTTCAGCTACAGCTACCCGGACAAACGCCGCAAGAAAGAGCCCGTGGAGCAGGAGCCGAAACCGGTCAGCCTGGCGCTGTCGATCGGCATTCTGGTGTTCGGTGTGGTGGTGATCGGCGCACTGGCCGAGGTGATGTCCAAGACCCTCGATCTGGGCCTGGAAGGGACGGGCGCACCGCCGGTGATCACGGCGATTCTGGTGGCGGCGATCTCGGCGGCGCCGGAGATTTTGACCGCGTTGCGCGCAGCGTTGGCCAACCGCATGCAGTCGGTGGTCAACATTGCGATGGGGGCGTCGTTGTCGACGGTGATTTTGACGGTGCCGGTGATGGAAGCGATGGCGCTCTATACGGGGCAGCCGTTTCAGATGGCGATGACGCCGGTGCAGACGGTGATGATCTTCATCACGCTGATCGTCAGTGCGATCAACCTCAATGACGGGGAGACCAATGCGATTGAGGGCATGACGCACTTTGTGCTGTTTGCGACGTTCATCATGTTGTCGCTGCTCGGACTTTGAAGGCGACCACCGCTGACCGATCGTTCCCACGCTCTGCGTGGGAATGCATACCGGGACGCTCTGCGTCTCAACGTCGGACGCAGAGCGTCCATGGCTGCATTCCCACGCGGAGCGTGGGAACGATCATCAGGTCAGGAGGGGGGATCAGGTTCCAGCGATCAACTGCCGAGCCGCCTGGCTGTGATCGGCAATCAGGCCTTTGAGATCCAGGCCTTCAACCTGCCCGTCAACCACACGCCACTTGCCGCCGACCATCACCCGATCCGCCCGGTCCGCGCCGCACAACAGCAATGCCGAGATCGGATCATGACTGCCGGAGAAGCGCAGCTCATCGAGCTTGAACAACGCCAGATCCGCTTGCTTGCCGACCGCCAGTTCGCCGATGTCGGTACGACCCAGCAGGCTCGCCGAGCCCTTGGTCGCCCAGCCCAGCACGCGTTCCGGGGTGATCTTTTCGGCGCCATAACGCAGGCGCTGGATGTACAGGGCCTGACGCGCTTCGAGGATCATGTTCGACGCGTCATTGGACGCCGAACCGTCCACACCGAGACCGAACAATGCGCCGGCATCGGTCAACTCGATGCTCGGGCAGATGCCGGAAGCGAGGCGCATGTTCGAGCTCGGGCAGTGGCAGATACCGGTGCCGGCTGCGCCGAGTCGGGCGATTTCGTCGGGGTTGAAATGGATGCCGTGGGCCAGCCACGTGCGTGGGCCGAGCCAGCCGACGCTGTCCAGATAATCCACGGTGCGCAGGCCGAAGCGTTGCAGGCAGAAATCTTCTTCGTCGAGGGTTTCGGCGAGGTGAGTGTGCAGACGCACATCGAGTTTGTTCGCCAGATCGGCGCTGGCGGACATGATTTCCGGGGTCACCGAGAACGGTGAGCACGGCGCCAGAGCGATCTGGATTTGCGCGCCGTCGCCACGCTCGTGGTACTCGTGAATCAGCCGCTGACTGTCGTCGAGAATCACCTGGCCTTCCTGCACGGTCTGCTGCGGTGGCAGGCCGCCGTCCTTCTCGCCGAGGCTCATCGAACCCCGGGTGAGCATGGCGCGCATGCCCAGTTCGCGCACGGTTTCGACTTGCACGTCGATGGCGTTTTCCAGGCCATCCGGGAACAGGTAGTGATGGTCGGCGGCGGTGGTGCAACCCGACAACAGCAACTCGGCCAGCGCGACTTTGGTGGCGAGGGCGAGTTTTTCAGGCGTCAGGCGCGCCCAGACCGGGTACAGGGTTTTCAGCCACGGGAACAACGGCTGATTGACCACCGGCGCCCAGGCGCGGGTCAGGGTCTGATAGAAGTGGTGATGGGTGTTGATCAGGCCCGGCAGGATCACGTGCTCACGGGCGTCGAACACTTCATTGCACGGGGCGGAAGGTTGCTGGCCGGCGCCGAGCACTTCGGTGATCACACCGTCTTGCAGCACCAGGCCGCCACGGGCATCGAGACCGTTGGCCGTGAAAATGGCGAGGGGATTTTTTAACCAGATACGGGTCGCAGGCATTGTGGCCGGCTCCTCTGAAAGTTGGGTTCAGGGTTGCCAGCTCAGTGTTGCCCTGTCTGCTGATCCAGGGTCGCCGCAAAGGACGAGGTGCGGAGTTTCGAACAAAATGTTGCGACGGGCAAGCCCAACCCGACCAGACACCGGGATAACCCTGTGGGAGCAAGCTCCCACAGGGTCCAGTGATTACCAGGGAATGGTTTCACCCTTGTAGTTCACGAAGTGGTGGCCGCCCTTGCCGGCAAACGCGTCCACCTGATCCACCAGGCCACGGGTGCTGGTCTCCACGTCGATGTCGGCACCTTCGCCGCCCATGTCGGTTTTCACCCAGCCCGGATGCAGCGACAGCACTGTGAGTTTCTGATCGCCCAGTTGCGTGACGAAGCTGTTGGTCATCGAGTTCAGTGCCGCTTTGCTGGCCTTGTACAGCGCCAGTTCCGGCGCGTCGGGCATGGTCACGCTGCCGAGTACCGAGCTCATGAACGCCAGCACGCCGCTGCCGTCGCGGATCTGCCCGACGAAGCGCTGGGCCAGATTGATCGGCGCCACGGCGTTGGTGAAGAACAGCTGACCGACTTCTGCCAGCGTTGCACCGCCCGGCGTCTGCACGTCAGGGCCCTTGACTCCGGCGTTGACGAACAACAGGTCGAAGGTCTCGCCCTTGAGCTGCTGGCTCAGGGCGATCACCGCTTGCTGGTCGTCCATGTCGAGCTTTTCGACTTGTACGTTGCCCAGTGCTTTCAACGCATCGGCGTTGGAAGGGTTGCGAACCGTGGCGGTCACTCGCCAGCCGTCGGCCAGCAGGGTTTTCACCAGTCCCAGGCCCAGGCCCCGGGAGGCGCCGATGATCAATGCGTGCTTGGCAGGATTAAGTGCGGACATGACGGGCTTCCTTGAAAGTTGAAAGATCACGGGTTCAATGGACAGCGTTGACCGAGCCGATGCTGCAATTCGTGACGCAGCTCGCCGAGTTCGGCCATGCGGGTTTCGATCAGCTTGAGTTTGTCTTGTAGCAGTTGCGTCACGGCTGTGTCGGGGTTGGGCGATTGCCACAACGCGCCAACGCTGCTGCCGATCTCGCTGAGGGTAAAGCCCAGACGCTGCGCAGTCTTGATGTAGAGCACCAGTTGCGCCATCTCCGGTGGATAGTCGCGATAACCGTTGGCGCTGCGTTGCGCCGCGATCAATCCGCGCTCCTCGTAGAAACGCAGCGTGTCACGGCTTACATCGCAGGCCTGGGCTAACTCACCGATGCGCATCAAGGACATCTCGAAAGTGTTTGACCCTGGAGCATACTCCAGGCTTTACCGTGGTTGCTCCCTGAATTTTCGGAGCAAGGACGATGTGGACTTCAACGCAGTATCGGCGGTTGGTGCGCGGCAGCGCCTGGTATGACTTGATCGTGACGGCGGCGTTTGTCACGCCGTGGAGTTTTGCCGCGTTGCATGGAGTTTTGACAGCGCTGAGCCAGGCGCTGGAACTGCCCGGTGAGCTGCCGGCGTTCGAACCTGTGCACATGCTGATGGCGAATCTGTTGGGTTCGGTGGTTTGTGTTTGGGCCGTGCTGCGGATTCGTGATCCGCAGCCGGTTTATGGGCGCTATGACGCAGTGGCGCGGTTTCTGTTCGCCGCGTGGCAGGCGTATGCCCTGGCCCACGGCGCCAGTTCGTTGCTGGTGGGTTTCCTGGTTTTCGAACTGGCGTGGGGCATTGCTCAGGTGTTGCCTGTCAGGTCCTCATCGCTGGCAAGTCGAATCGTCGCACCGCAGCTCCCACAGGGAGCTCGGGTGTAACTGAAGTCTATGTCACACCGCAAAAACCTGTGGGAGCGGGCTTGCCCGCGATGGGGCCAGTGAAATCACTGCACTAATGCCCGGCCTGCCAAGGTTGCCCCAGTGACACCGGCGCATACAACCGCGTACGCACCGCATCCCGCGACAACAACACCAGCACCAGAATGGTCGCGACATACGGCAGCATCGCCAGCAGACTCGAAGGAATCGCCAGCCCCAACCCCTGCGCCACCAGGTGCAGGATGCTGGCGAGTCCGAACAGATACGCGCCGAGCAACAACCGCCACACTCGCCAACTGGCGAACACCACCAGCGCCAGCGCGATCCAGCCACGCCCGGCGGTCATGTTCTCGGCCCACATCGGCGTGTACGCCAGCGACAGATAAGCCCCGGCCAGTCCGGCCATCGCGCCGCCGAACAGCACCGCCAGTGTGCGCACGGTCAGCACCGGCAAGCCCATGGCACTCGCCGCATCCGGGTTCTCACCGACCGCTTGAATGATCAGCCCGACACGGCTTTTCACGATCACCCACGCCACCAGCGCAAACAGCGCGAACGACAGGTACACCAGCAGATCCTGAGCAAACAGCATGCGGCCGATCAGCGGGATTTCGCTCAGGTATGGAATCGCCAGCGGCTCGAATCCCGCCAGCGGTTTGCCAACCCACGCCGCGCCGACAAAGGTCGACAGGCCCACGCCAAAAATCGTCAGTGCCAGCCCGGTGGCCACCTGATTGGCGTTGAACACCAGCGCCACCAGGGCGAACAGCGACGACAACAGCATCCCGGCGAGCATCGCCAACACCACGCCCAACCACAGGTTGCCGCTGTTGAACGCGACGATGAAACCGATCACCGCGCCAAACAGCATCATCCCTTCCTGGCCAAGGTTGAGTACGCCGCTCTTCTCGCAGATCAGTTCACCCAACGCCACCAACAGCAGTGGCGTGCCGCAGCGCACCATGGCGTAGAAAATATTGCTCAGCAGATCGATATCCATCACAGCGCTCCGGCGGTTACGGCGGTGGTAGACGTGCGCCGCACCCAGCGCAGGTTCAGGCGTGGCCGATAGAGGATCAGCACGTCACAGGCGAGCAGGAAAAACAGCATCATTCCCTGGAACAACTGGGTGATCGCCTGCGGCAGATTCAGCGTCATCTGCGCGCTCTCGCCACCGATGTACAGCAGCGCCATCAACAGGCTGGAAAACAGAATCCCGATGGGGTTGAGCCGCCCGAGAAACGCCACGGTGATCGCCGCATAGCCGTAACCCGGCGAGACTTGCGGCACCAGTTGGCCGATCGGCCCGGTGACTTCACAGACACCGGCAAGGCCCGCCAATCCGCCGCTGATCAGCAGGGCGAGCCAGATCAGACGTTTCTCGCGAAACCCGACAAATCCTGCCGCACGCTTGTCCAGCCCCAGCACCTTGATCTGGAAACCGACGAAGCTTTTCTGCAACAACACCCACACCGCGACCAGCGCGAGCAAGGCGAAATACACGCCGATATGTGCCCGACCATCCTCCATCAACAGCGGCAGGCGGCTGGCATCGCTGAACATCGCCGACTCGGGAAAGTTGAACCCGGCCGGATCTTTCAGCGGCCCGTGTACGCAGAACAGCAACAGGTTCAGCGCGATGTAATTGAGCATGATGCTGGTGAGGATTTCGTTGGCATTGAAGCGTGTGCGTAACCAGGCGGTGAGCCCGGCCCAAGCGGCGCCGGCGAGGGTGCCGGTGAGCAGGATCAGCACCAACGCCCAGCGGCTTTGCATATCGATGATATTTACCGCCAGCGCACTGCCGGCCAATGCACCGAGCAGCAACTGGCCTTCGGCGCCGATGTTCCAGATCCGCGCCTGATAAGCCACTGCGAGGCCCAACGCACACAACAGGATCGGCAGGGTTTTGACCAGCAGTTCGCAGATGCCGTACAGGTCGCTGACCGGGGCGATCAACAACGTGTGCAAAGTCTTCAGCGGATCATGGCCAAGGGCGACGAACAGCAACGATCCACACACCAGCGTCAGCGCCGCCGCCAGCAGTGGCGAGCACCACAGCATCAGGCGCGATTGCCGGCCACGGGGTTCGAGGGAAAGCAACATGGGAAAACTCCGTTAAACCGTGGCCGGTTGTGATTGAGGGGTGTCGAACTGGCCGGCCATCCAGCCGCCGACGTCGCTGAGGCGGGTTTGCGCCGTGTCCTGCAATGCCGACAGGCGCCCGCCGCACAGCGCGCCGAGGCGATCGCTGATCTGGAACAGTTCGTCGAGGTCTTCAGAGATCACCAGAATCGCCGCCCCGGCATCGCGCAGGGCAATCAGTGCCCGGTGGATGGTGGCCGCCGCGCCGACATCCACGCCCCAAGTCGGGTGCGCGGCGATCAGCAGTTTCGGTTGCTGGAGGATTTCCCGGCCGAGGATGAATTTCTGCAGGTTGCCGCCGGACAGGCTGCGGGCGGCGGTCTGGGTGTCCGGGGTTTTCACGCCGAAGCGCTGGATGATGGTTTGCGCGAGGGTTTCGACCTTGCTGCGCTCGATCAAGCCGTGACTGACCAGGCCTTGTTGAAAAGCGGTGAGCAGGGCGTTGTCCGCCAGGCTCATATCCGGCACCGCGCCATGCCCGAGGCGTTCGGCGGGAACGAACGCCAGGCCGAGTTTGCGTCGCGCATCCGGGCGCTGATCGGCGACGCCGAGTTCGCGGAAGCGGATGGTTGCCGCTGATTCACGGGGCAACGTTTGTTCGCCGCTGAGCAATGCCAGTAACTCGTCCTGTCCGTTGCCCGCCACGCCGGCGATGCCGACGATTTCACCGCTGCGCACCTGCAGGTCGATGTCACTCAGCGAGCAGCCGAACGGATCCGGGTTGTGCCAGTTCAATCCGCTGACCTGCAAGAATGCCGCGCCACCGGTGACCTTTGTAAAGTCGCCGATCAAAGTCGCGGCGTCGCCCACCATCAATTGCGCCAGTTGCCGGTCGGTGCAGTCGGCGGGCACGCAATGCCCGGCCACCCGGCCGCCACGCAGAACCGTGGCGCTGTGGCACAAGGCGCGCACCTCGCCGAGTTTGTGGCTGATGAACAGAATGCTGCAGCCCTCGGCCGCGAGCCGGCGCAGGGTGATGAACAACTCGTCGGCTTCCTGCGGCGTGAGCACCGAAGTCGGTTCGTCGAGAATCAGCAGGCGGATGTCCTGCATCAGGCAACGAACGATCTCGACCCGTTGCCGCTCGCCGATCGACAGGCTGTGGACAAGTCGCTGGGGCTCCAGCGCCATGCCGTATCGGCGCGACACTTCACGGATTTTCGCCTCAAGCTGTTTGGGTGAACCGGCCGCTGGGCCCATCGCCAGCGCGATGTTCTGCGCCACGCTCAGGGTCTCGAACAACGAGAAATGCTGGAACACCATGCCGATGCCCAACTGCCGCGCCTGGGCCGGGTTGCGCATGATCATCGGTTGACCCTGCCACAGCATCTCGCCCGAATCGGCCTGGGTGACGCCGTAGATGATCTTCATCAAGGTGCTTTTGCCTGCACCGTTTTCACCGAGTAGCGCGTGGATTTCACCGGGGGCGATGCTCAGGTCGATGGCGTCATTGGCGAGGCAACCGGGATAACGTTTGCTGATATGGCGCAGTTGCAGGCGCGGCGTGGACGTTGGGTTTGGCATGACAGGCTCGGGTCGCTTGGAGTTGTGCCTGTGGATAAAGCAATTTCCTGGCCATTGAGTCAGGAACGCAGGCAGCCTTTGTTTGCCAGCCTGTGGCGTAGAGCCTGTGAAATGAATTCGACGTCTTGCGCGGCACCACTTGAGGGCAAAGCCTTTGATCAGGCTCCAGTTTTGCTCGCGCCTGGCTGATCAAAAAACGAGCAACCCCGCCGAAGCCATGCAGAACCTGCGACTGCGCCAGCCATGAACGGCTTATCCACAGGTTGCTCCACAGTATTTGTGCGCAAGACAGAATCCCGGGCATAAGTACTGCCGGGCTTTCTTCTAACAGCGATATACAACGCTAAGCGATTGTTTTTACGTGAAATTGTTCGTGGGGTCAGCGCATTGGACGAAAAGTGCACAAATCCCGCAAAGCCACGTGACAGAAGGGTTACAGCGTCCTGTGCTCAGGTTATCCACAGCCGGGTGCACAGCGGATGTGGGCAAGTCTCGGGCATATGCAAACGGGTGCGTGCCCCAAAACATGGCGAGGGCTCAACGTTGCAGCAGGATTCGTCCGCGGCTCAGATCGGCAAGCTGATTCTGCAACAGCTCGATGTGCGCTTCGCCCACGGCCAGTTGCAACTCGACACCATTGGCGGTGAAGTTTTCCTCGACCATCAATCCGCCGAGATCCGCGACCCGCAGTTTCACCAGCGCCAGTTCACTGAAAGCGCAGGCACAACGCACGGGCACGCGACTGATCAATTCGATCTTCGGTGCTGCTTGCAGGCACTTGTTAGCGCCGCCGCCATAGGCCCGGGCCAGACCGCCGGTGCCCAGTTGAATGCCGCCGTACCAGCGGATCACCAGCACCGCGACCTGATCGCAGTCCTGCGCGTCGATGGCCGCGAGAATCGGCCGCCCGGCAGTGCCACCGGGTTCGCCGTCGTCGTTGCTGCGGTACTGGTCGCCGAGCTTCCACGCCCAGCAATTGTGCGAGGCGTTCAAGTCGCTGTGCTGCTCGATGAAGGCTTGCGCCTCGGCAGGGCTGCCGATCGGCGCGGCGAAGGTGATGAAACGGCTTTTGCGAATCTCTTCGCGGAATTCGCAAAAGCCGCTGAGGGTGAATGACATAAAACGACTTATATAGAAGAAGTGAGGCCGCAGCCTTTGAGGATGATGCGGATCAGATTGTTGCCGGCGTCTTCCATGTCCTGTTTGGTCAACTTGCTGCGACCGGTCACCCGACAGATCTGGGTGGCGAAGTCAGCGTAGTGCTGGGTGCTGCCCCACAACAGGAAGATCAGGTGCACCGGGTCGACCGGGTCCATTTTGCCCGCGTCGATCCAGGCCTGGAACACCCCGGAGCGGCCCTGGAACCAGGCGCGGTAATCCTGGTTGAAATATTCGGTCAGGCATTCGCCGCCGCTGATCACTTCCATCGCAAAGATCCGCGACGCTTGCGGCTGGCGACGGGAAAATTCCATTTTCGCGCGGATATAGCGGGTCAGCGCTTCGGCCGGATCGTCCTCGGCCGTCAGGGTGTTGAAGGTGCTGTCCCACAATTGAAGGATGTTGCTCAGCACCGCCACGTACAACCCGAGCTTGTTGGTGAAGTAGTAATGCAGGTTCGCCTTGGGCAACCCGGCCTTGGTGGCGATGGTGTTCATGCTCGTGCCTTTGTACCCGTGACGGGCGAACTCGTCTTCGGCGGCTTTGATGATGGTCTCTTCGTTCTTCTGACGAATGCGGCTGGCAGGTTTGCCGCCGTGAGCGGGGACTTCAAAGGTCATAGGCACTTCCGGGTTTGTCTGTGGGGTGCAACCAGTTGCGTTGATAGCGCAACCACCGTCGCGGGACAAGCCCCGGGCGAATAAAACCCCGGTCGTCAGCGGGTGGCGGCCAGGCTTTCGAGGAAACTTTCCAGCACCAGATGAGGGCGACGGCCCTTGCGGGTGACCGAGGCCAGGCTCAAATCATAGAAACGGGTGTTGGCCTTGAGCGCGCGCAAGCGACCTTGTTGAACCCAGAGACTGGCGTAGTGATCCGGCAGGTAGCCGATGTAGCGCCCGGTCAGAATCAGAAATGCCATGCCTTCACGGTCGGAAGCGCTGGCGGTGCAATTGAGCGCCTGATAGTGCGCCTGGATCTCCGCCGGCAGACGGAAGGTCGGGGCGATGGCGTCCTGACTGTTCAGGCGCTCGTCGTCCAGCTGTTTATCGTCGACGTAAAACAGCGGATGGCCGACCGCGCAGTAGAGAAGCGAACGTTCGCTGTACAGCGGCTGATACTCCAGTCCCGACAACGCGCTGGCCTGCGGCACCACGCCGACATGCAGGCGGCCGTCGAGCACGCCTTGTTCGACTTCGTTGGGGGCGATCATGCGGATCTGGATCTGCACGTCCGGCCCGCGCTCCTTCAACTGCGCCAGTGCGTGGGTGATGCGCATGTGGGGCAGGGTGACGAGGTTGTCGGTCAGGCCGATGATCAGTTCGCCGCGCAAGTGCTGGTGCAGGCCGTTGACCTCGGTGCGGAAACTTTCCAGCGCACTCAATAGCTGCAACGCCGATTGATACACCTCGCGACCCTCTTCGGTCAGGGAGAAACCGGCACGCCCGCGTTGGCACAGGCGCAGGCCGAGGCGCTGCTCAAGATCGCTCATCTGCTGGCTGATTGCCGAGCGACCGATGCCGAGCACGGTTTCCGCCGCCGAGAAACCGCCGCACTCCACCACACTGCGAAAAATCCGCAGCAGGCGAATGTCAAAGTCACTGACCTGGGCCAGTGGATCGGGGCGGCGGCTGCTCATGCTGTTGTTCTCTTTGTTTAGCAGAGTTCTAACTGAAGGTTAGAAGAGTTGAATTTCACCGACTTTATCCGCGTGGCAATTTAGCTGCAACAACGCTTTCTATCTCTCTGAAGCTTATTGCCCTGCGAGGTTTTGCCCGATGAACATGCCTGAAAACGCGTCGTCGCCACTGGCCAGCCAACTTAAGCTGGACGCGCACTGGATGCCGTACACCGCCAACCGCAACTTCCAGCGCGACCCGCGCCTGATCGTCGGCGCCGAAGGCAGCTGGCTGATCGACGACAAGGGCCGCAAGGTGTACGACTCGCTGTCCGGTCTGTGGACCTGCGGCGCCGGGCATACCCGCAAGGAAATCCAGGAAGCGGTGGCCAAGCAGTTGGGCACTCTCGATTACTCGCCGGGCTTCCAGTACGGCCACCCGCTGTCGTTCCAGCTGGCGGAGAAAATCACCGACCTGACACCGGGCAACCTGAATCACGTGTTCTTCACCGACTCGGGTTCCGAGTGTGCCGATACCGCGGTGAAAATGGTCCGCGCTTACTGGCGCCTGAAAGGCCAGTCGACCAAGACCAAAATGATCGGCCGCGCCCGTGGCTATCACGGTGTGAACATCGCCGGCACCAGCCTCGGCGGCGTCAACGGAAACCGCAAGCTGTTCGGGCAGGCGATGATGGATGTCGATCACCTGCCGCACACTCTGCTGGCAAGCAATGCTTTCTCCCGTGGCATGCCGGAGCAGGGTGGTATTGCCCTGGCCGATGAACTGTTGAAGCTGATCGAACTGCACGATGCTTCGAACATTGCTGCGGTGTTCGTTGAGCCTATGGCCGGCTCCGCTGGCGTGCTGGTTCCGCCACAGGGTTACCTCAAGCGCCTGCGTGAAATCTGCGATCAACACAACATCCTGCTGGTGTTCGACGAAGTGATCACTGGTTTCGGCCGGACCGGCACCATGTTCGGCGCCACCACCTTCGGCGTGACCCCGGACCTGATGTGCATCGCCAAGCAAGTCACCAACGGCGCGATCCCGATGGGCGCGGTGATTGCCAGCTCCGAGATCTACCAGACCTTCATGAACCAGCCGACCCCGGAATACGCCGTGGAATTCCCGCACGGCTACACCTACTCGGCGCACCCGGTGGCTTGCGCCGCAGGTCTTGCGGCACTCGACCTGCTGCAAAAGGAAAACCTCGTGCAGAGCGTGGCCGAAGTCGCGCCGCATTTCGAAAATGCACTGCATGGTCTGAAAGGCGCGAAGAACGTCATCGACATTCGTAACTTCGGCCTGGCCGGTGCGATCCAGATCGCGGGCCGTGACGGCGACGCCATCGTGCGTCCGTTCGAAGCCGGCATGGCGTTGTGGAAAGCCGGGTTCTACGTGCGCTTCGGCGGCGACACCCTGCAGTTCGGCCCAACTTTCAACAGCAAGCCGCAAGACCTCGATCGTCTGTTCGACGCGGTCGGCGAAGTGCTGAACAAGCTCGACTGATTTTTCCTTCTATATATACCTACAAAAACGGGTACCCCATTGCGGGTGCCCGTGGACAAGAATTCAGGAGTTTTCGATGAGCGTTATCCCGCATCTGATCAATGGCGAACTGGTGACCGAGAACGGTCGCGCGGTTGACGTGTTCAACCCGTCCACTGGCCAGGCTATCCACAAGCTGCCGCTGGCCAGCCAGGAAACCATCCAGAAAGCCATCGATGCTGCCAAGGCTGCGTTCCCGGCCTGGCGCAATACGCCACCGGCCAAACGTGCCCAGGTGATGTTCCGCTTCAAGCAACTGCTGGAGCAGAACGAAGCGCGCATTTCGCAATTGATCAGTGAAGAACATGGCAAGACTCTGGAAGATGCTGCTGGTGAACTGAAGCGCGGTATCGAGAACGTCGAGTTCGCCTGCGCAGCGCCGGAAATCCTCAAGGGTGAATACAGCCGCAACGTCGGCCCGAACATCGATGCGTGGTCGGACTTCCAGCCACTGGGCGTGGTAGCCGGTATCACCCCGTTCAACTTCCCGGCCATGGTGCCGTTGTGGATGTATCCGCTGGCGATCGTCTGCGGCAACTGCTTCATCCTCAAGCCGTCCGAGCGTGA